>NZ_VIDT01000009.1 GCF_006519715.1 Ideonella azotifigens | reverse complement strand
AACCCGATCGTCGCTCAGGCATAAGGGGCGATGACCCCGTTCCTGGTGCACGCTCTCTGCCGACAGTGCCGACGATGAATCGCCGTTCCCGCAGCCATCGTCGCGCACCGCCTGGTGCGCCGCAGTACCGCGTAGCACGGGTGTGGGCGGTGGACCAGACCGTACCTCTGATCCGCCTCTGGCTGCAGGCGCACGGAGCGCGCATCGCAGTGGTGCGGTCTGATCACCACGTGTCGGCACTCTGCGCCGCTGAAGAGCTACCGGGACTACTTGAGCGCTTGAGGCGGCGCGGCCAGTGATCAATGCGGGCCGCTATTGCCGGCCGCCAGCGTGCGAAGCGCGGTCGTTACGTTGCGCTCGGTGCTGCGAATGTGCTGCTCCAGCAGTGCCAGCGCTTGAACCTCGTCGCGTGCCAAAACTGCGTTGAACAGTCGCTGGTGCTCGTTGTTCTTCGCACGGTGAGTGGTGCGGAGTCGCGCGGAGAAACGGCGGAACCGCTCAGCCTGGTCGAACAGGCCGTCGACCATCTCCGTGAGCAGCGGCGAGGTGCAGCCGCTGTATATGGCTAAGTGGAAGGCGCGGTGGCGCGAGGTCCATTCGTCGTCGAGAACCACCGGGCCGGTGCCCAGGCGTTTCTCGACAAGCGACAGTGCGTGTAAAGCGGCAACTAGACCGGCTTCCCAGCGGTCGTCGCCGTGGCGCATCGCGTCGCGCAATGCTTCGCATTCCACCAGCAGACGCACCCGGGTCAGGTCGGTGATGCCCTCAATCGACAGTGGGGCCACACGGAAGCCGCGATGTTCCAGCGTACGGACGAACCCCTGTTGCACCAAACGATTGAGCGCTTCTCTCAGTGGACTGCTCGAGAACCCGTACCGACGCTGCAGTTCCTCAACCCGCAACCGTTGGCCGGGCTCGAACTCGCAGCGGATTAACGAACGCCGCAAGGCCTCGTAGGCCTGTTCGACCAACGGGGCTTCCGGCGGCGCGGACGCGATGGGGGCATCGTTTCTCATTCACGAGATTTTGCCAGAGACCTTGCTTGCGAACAATCGATTTTTGTGCACACTATTCCGGAACCGCACAAAAAAGCATGCAGCTGGGCTGCTGGGCGAGGCGACAGCTGCACCGCGGCATGCGTTAGTACAAGCCCTAAGGTGTCGCCCATAGAAATGTGTGAACATCTTTTCTGTGCACAAAAGTGCAGAACATGGAAATTAAGGGCGCTCCGGATCGCGCGGGCTGCTTCACGACAAGTGGATCGCGACGTTCTTTGATGCGCTCTTGCATTATTTTGGTCGCTGCTCAAACGAAGGATCCTCGCATGACAATGCAAGCAAACCACGACACTGATGGTCGCGCCTATGGCCATATTGCGGGAAAGCCAGACGAAGACTTGGTTCGCTGCGGGCCCGGAACGAAAGGTGGCGAACTGCTTCGCCGGTATTGGCAGCCAATCGCCATGGCCGAAGATGCGACGTCTCGCCCGAAGCTGATCAAGGCGCTCGGCGAGGAGCTGGTGCTGTTCCGGAGCGCGGAGGGGGAAGTGGGTCTCCTTTATCCTCGTTGCGCGCATCGCGGCACGTCGCTGCTTTATGGGAAGGTCGAAGAAAAGGGGATCCGGTGCTGCTATCACGGATGGCTCTTCAGCCCGTGCGGAACGTGTCTGGAAACGCCTTGCGAGCCGAGCAGTGACACGAAGAACCGGGTCCGTCAGCCCTGGTATCCCGTGGTGGAGAAGTTCGGCATGGTGTTCGCCTACATGGGCCCCCCGGCGGAGCAGCCCGAGTTTCCGACCATTTCCCTTGAACTGGACATGCAGGAGGGGGAGTACCTGGTTGCGAAGGAAAACACTTCGGGACCCAACGGGCCACACCCGAAGATCGCGGCCAGCAACGACTATAACTGGTTCCAGTTGTTTGACAACTTCGCAGACCCGTTCCATGTCGCGATCACACATTACGCGATCAACGGTATGCAGTTCACCGAGAGCTTCGGCATCATGCCGGAAGTGGAGACCAAGTACACCGACGACGGCGTGGTGAACCGCTCTCTACGTCGTCTGCCAGATGGGCGTCTCCATCAGCGGATCGCCCAAGTGATCATGCCGAACCTGCATTGCACCCCTGGCGTGACCGACGAGGATATGTCCTATTCGAGCATCGGTTGGCTCGTGCCGGCGGACGACACCAGCTATCGCCACTACGTGCTCTATCGCATGGGACCGAACAACGATGCCATCGCGAACCTTGAATTGTTGGGTTTCTTGAAGGACAACTGGGGCCCCAAGCATGGCAGGCCGTTCCGCGAATGGTCGCTTGAAGATCATCAGAACTGGCAGACTGACTACGCTTCTCAAAAGGGGCAGGGCGACATCACGCTGCATTCGGAAGAGCATCTCACTGTGCCTGATACCGCAATTGGCATGGCGCGCCGGATGTTCAAGAAGCAGGGGCTCGCGGTGGCGAGCGGCAAGAGCCCCGTCGGTGCAGGTGCCGGCGTCAAGCGACTCATCGAAGTCAAGTCTGGTAACGCGTTTCTGGATCCTCAAACGCACAAGATGATTAAAGGAATCACGCCTGAGTGGGACAGCATAGGCTGAGTTGGTTTTCGGTGATTTGATTTCATAGCCGACTCACAGGAGGGCAGATGCTCTGCCCTTCGGTGTATCGGCATTGAAGAGCGGAGTTTCATGACGTTTACATTATCCGTTGCTGCCATCAGAGCGGAAGCCCTCGACATTATTTCGGTGGAGCTGCGCTCTCACGACGGCAAGGACTTGTCGCCGTTCGAACCCGGTGCTCATTTAGAGATCGACGTTCTGCAGTCCGGAGGGGGTAGACACCTCGTTCGCCATTACTCGATCTGCAATGACAGTGCGGAGGCGGACCGCTACGTCATTGCGGTGGCGCGGGCGGCCGCAAGTCGTGGCGGCTCTGCGGCTTTGCACGACCTCGTGAAGGTTGGCACATCGGTCAACGTCCGGGCTCTGCGTAACAACTTCCCGCTCACCCGCGAGGCGGCCTCTTACCGCTTCATCGCCGGTGGCATCGGCATCACGCCGATCCTGTCAATGATTCGATGGTGCATAGCAGCCGGAAAAGCGTGGTCGCTGCTGTATTGCGTTCGATCGAAGGTGCGCGCCGCATTCTTCGAGGAACTGAATGGCATGGGCGAGTCGGTGCGATTCCATTTCGACGACGAGTCCGGCCTGCCCAATCTGCAGGCGGAGCTCTCAGACCCGAAGCCGGGGGAGCACGTTTACTGCTGCGGACCTTCCCCGTTGATGAAGGCGGTCGAGAGCCTCTGCTTGAACCGTGACCCGGACACTGTTCACTTCGAATGGTTCAGCGCCGACGCGTCGAACGTCCACCAGGCCGAGCCGGCGGAGTTTGAGGTGGTCTTGAAGAGGAGCGGCTTGCGCCTTTCGATTCCTGAGGACCGGTCGGTGTTGGACGTTCTAGATGCGAATGGCGTGGTTGTGGCCAATTCATGCCGCGAGGGCATCTGCGGAGCGTGCGAGACCGCCGTCTGCGGAGGCGTCGTCGATCATCGCGACCATGTCTTGACGAAGGCGGAGCGTGCAGCCGGTCAGAGCATGATGGTGTGCGTCTCCCGAGCGATGTCGCCGGTGCTAGAGCTCGATTTGTAAATCGGCCATCATTGCATTGCTGATGCTTCTCTGCCAATCTGACTCGGCGGCCGCGGTGGCGCGTCTGCCCCTGCGCATGCAGCACGCGCTGGAAGGTCGACTCGCTGGCGATGTAGACGCCCTCGTCGGCCAGCGTTGGCACGATGCGCGCGGGCGGCAGGTCGGCAAAGCGCGGCTCGTTGGCCACGCTCAGGATCTGCGCGCGCTCGGCTTCGCTCAGCGCGTGGCTGGGCATCGGCCGCACCGCGTTTGGCCTGCCATCACCCGATTCCAGGCCTTGGTGCGCCTTCCAGCGCTGCAGCGTGCGTGCCGTGATGCCGACGATCCCGCAGGCCTGGTGCAACCGCGCGCCCGCCTTGCGGGCCACTTCGATGTCTCGGGCATGTTCCTGGCGATCTTCGAGGCCGATCATTCGTCCTCGCCCTGCGTGTTCCTTTTGAAGATCGCCTCGCATTTTTTGAGAGCACCAGCAGTGCTGCCGTCTCCGCCAGGGCCTTGTCCTTGCGACGCACTTCGCGCTCGAGTTCTTTGATGCGACGCCTGTCTTCCTTGGTCTGTGAGGGGCTCGCGCGCGCCTCCTCGGGCGCTGCCAGCGCCTGCGTCGCACTGGCCCTCCACTGCTGCAACTGCTGCAGGTACACGCCGTTCTCGCGACACCACGCGCTGCGCGTGGCCTCGTCCATGGCAGCGGTGGCGATCACCGCCTCGAACCGCGCTGCGGCCGTCCAGACCCGTCCTTGACCGGCCTGGACAACGACTCCGAGCGCCAGCGCTCCAGCGTGTCCACCCCGACGCCAATCTCACGCGCCACCGCTTCCGGCGATGCATGCGCGCTACCGCCCGGTCCTTGAATGCTTGTCCGTATCGAGCCAACTCGTTCTCTCTGCGCCCCCGGGTTCATGGTTCTACGGAGGCGACAAGTATTCTGACGCGGGGGGCCATGCGCCAGGCACTGTGGGCCGCCTACGGGCCACAGATACAGCAGGCGTGGCGCGAACAACTCATGCCCGACCAGGCACCGCCTGAGTTCGATCCCGACGAGCCGTTCTAGCCCATCGCACCGGCCATGCCCAAAGGCATCGGCCACACACCCAGACCCACCCCATCAGGACCTGTGCGCAGGTTCTGATTCCGTTGTGCGCCCAGCATGGGCGCACTCTTGCGGGTGCAAGTCCCGCCGTAAGTTGATCACGACGAACGAAGTGAAGCGCAACTGCACGAGGGTGGCTTGCTGGGCGCACTGCCGACGCTACTTCCACGACGCTCTGCAGGCGCTGCCCAAGAGCCAGCGCGGACCGGATCAACTGGCCCCACGGTTCAACACTGCGCCCATGGCCGTTCTGGTGTGCCCGCCGGAATTGGGCGTCTCCTCGGCCAGCACGCATGCCGTGGGGGCAATGTCTGAATGACTGCACCAGGCGCAAGATCGCCTGGCCCTGTAGGAGCCGAACAATCCGCTGCCGGGTTTGCAAGCCGCGGACGCCAGCGAACCTTGCGGCCGCCGGCTGAGATCAGGGATTGATCACGTAGTTGCTGAACCCGCCGTTTCGGTTCGTGATTCCGGCGATAGCTTCGTTGACGCGGTCGAGTGGGAACTTGACCTGTTCGAAGATCGATAGGTCGAGCAGGCCACGAGCCGCCATGTCGGCCATGTCCTCACCTTCCGTGGCGGTAAACCAAAGCGATCCGCTCAAAGACTGCTGGCAATCCATCATCGTGTGGATGTCGATTGGGAGCGCTCCCGCGATCGCGCCGATGTCAACCGCTTTACCGCCTCGCTTGAGCGCACGCATCCCTTGCAGAATTACCTCGTGCGGAGCGCCCGGGCACAAGCGAGTACTGCGGCGCCGTCATGTACTCGGCCAGCCCGCCGTAGGGGTAATCCTTGAAGATCGCGAGCGACTTTTCGGAGAAGCCAAAGTAGCCGTTGAACGTGTAGTACGTGCAGTTGATGTGGTCCCCGGCGCGACAGGCTCTGCAACCGCCGCAGTAGCGGCCGGGGTTCACGTAAACGCGATCGCCCGCCTTCCACGCATGGACTTGGCGGCCCACCGCGACGATTTCGCCGGCCGGATCGAGCCCGAAGATCGCGGGCAACGGCGGCTGTGGTCGTTCGGGGAACCAGGTTGGCCAGTTGGCGAGGATGTTCGCGAGGTTGGGCACGATGCCGCAAGACCGTACCCGGACGAGCACGTCATTCGGTCCGGGATCCGGGCGCGGTACCTCTTCGATGCGCATCGATTCGCCTACGGCGTGCAGGCGTGCGGCCTTCATGGTGCTCACTCTCGTCTCCGGCTACATCTGATTGCAAAGTAATGCACAAAACCAGATTCGTGCATATTTAAGCAGCGATGAAAGCCTTGCGCATCCGGGTTTCCACTGGGAATGAGGACCTGGGAAAATCTATGCACTCGACATATCTTTGTGCACAATCTAGCCTTCGAAGGTGTTAGGTCCACATGAATAGCGCAGATGTCATTGTCGTTGGGTTAGGTCCTACAGGTGCCGTGCTGTCGGCTTTGCTGGCTCAGCGGGGTATGACCGTCGCGGCTTTCGATCGGATGCCTGACCTGTTTCCTCTGCCGCGCGCCATCGGTTTCGACCACGAAGTGATGCGTGTGATGCAGGAGCTCGGCATTGCAAGCCGCGTGCTGACGCATGCGGCGCCCTATAGGCCCAGCCAATATCGTGGCGTTGAAGGTCAGTTGATAAAGCAGCTCGACACGGAGCCTCCGCCGCATCGGCTCGGCTGGGCGCCCAATTACGTCTTTGATCAACCCGCCTTCGAGCGCGAGATCCGTGGACGTCTGAGCGAGCTGGCCGGCGTGCGTGTGTTCCTCTCTTGCCAGGTGCTGTCGCATACGCAGAGCCGGGAGGGTGTCGAGGTTGAGGTGCAGAACGCCGACGGGGAAATCGAACAATGGATGGCTCGTTATCTGGTCGCATGCGACGGTGGCTCCAGTCCCATCCGCAAGGCCTTGGGCATCAAGCTGGAAGACCTTGCCTTCGATGAGCATTGGTTAGTTGTCGATGCCGATGTTCATGACCACAAAATCGCAGATCTGCCGACAACGCAAGTCCAGTACTGCGAGCCCGAGAGGCCATGCACCTTCGTGGTCGGGCCCGGTAATCACCGCCGTTGGGAGGTGATGTTGCTCGAGGTCGACAGCCTCTCGAGCGACTTTCCGCCCGATCAGCTATGGCCGTTACTGTCGCGCTGGATCAAGCCGGGAGACGCGGAATTGCGGCGCGCAGCAGCCTATCGCTTCCACGGTCTGGTGGCCGAACAGTGGCGCAAGGGCCGCGTGCTATTGGCGGGCGATGCTGCGCACATGACGCCTCCATTCATGGCGCAGGGCATGGTTCAGGGGATCCGGGATGCTCACGGACTGGCTTGGCGTCTCCAAAGAGTGCTGTCCGGAGCCTCGACTGATCGTCTTCTCGACGACTATGGGGTAGAACGGCGTCCGCACGTGACGGCGACCACCCGCGCGGCTATCCAGCTTGGGCGTGTGATCTGTGAGCGCGATCCCGTCAAGGCACGTTCCCGCGATGCGCGGATGCTGGCCGAGCAGGGCGGGGTGGTGAAAACGACCTTTCGCCAGTCGATGATTCCGCCGCTGCGAGACGGACTGATCGCCACAGGGACGCCGGGCGCCGGCGAACCGCTTCCCCAGCCGACCGTCATCACGCCGGGTGGAGTGTCGAAGCTGCTGGACGACATCACCGGTGCGTGCTTCCGCATCGTCGTGACCGAACGGCTCACCGACGACGAAGCCGGCGCGGTGGCCGTGATGGCGGCAGCGCTCAAGGGCTGTGCGGTCTTCGTCGGTCCGGACGCGAAACGCCATGCCGGCCTGGGCTTTTCGGTTGAAGAGGAGACTCCGCTCTTGCAAGCCTGGCTGCACGGTCTCGGTGCCGACGTCGCCATCGTCCGACCGGACCATTACGTGTACGGCACAGCTGCTGGGGTTGAAGCCGGACTCGCGCTGGTTGACCAATTGCGCGAACGAATTAAGAACAAGAACTGCGGCGATCCTGGAAGCGTTACCACGCCGTGCGAACCAGAGCGAGAGCACCCGCCTTTGACTCTGCAGATCCAACCCGCGACTACGAGTACTCCGTGAATCCTGCCTCCCTCTCCGACACGCCCGGCCAAATTCAGCGGCTGGAAGACTTCGATCCTCGGTCCGGCTCGCTCATCGAGCGTGCGCTCTTCAATCACCGGCGGATCGTGCTGATCCTTTGCCTCATCTTCACCGTGGTGTTCGGGTTCCAGGCCACCAAGCTGCAACTGAACGCCAGTTTCGAGAAGACGATCCCGACCTCGCATCCGTACATCGTCAACTTCCTGTCGCACAAAGAAGACTTGACGGGACTTGAGAATGTTGTGCGGGTCGCCGTAGTCAATAAGCGCGGAACGGTCTTTGACAAGGACTATCTCTCGAAGCTTGCAAAGATCAACGACGAGGTGTTTCTGCTCCCGGGGGTCGACCGGTCGTTCATGAAGTCGATGGTTACCTCGAACGTCCGATGGTCGGCAGTGACAGAAGACGGGGTGGACGGCGGCGCCGTGATTCCGGAAGACTATGACGGCTCGGAGCGCACACTTCAGCAGGTGCGGCTGAACGTGGAACGCTCCGGCGAGATTGGCCAGCTGGTTGCGGCCGACTTCCGTTCCTCCATCATCTTCGTGCCGCTGCTCGACAAGGATCCGCAGACCGCAAAAAAGCTCGACTACCGGAAGTTCTCCGAGGGTCTCGAAGAGATCCGGGCGAAGTACCAGGACGAGGCGACCGACCTGCACATCACCGGATTCGCCAAGGTCGTGGGCGACCTGATTGCGGGTTTGCGCGAAGTGCTTCGGTACTTCGCCGTAGCCATCGGCATCGCGACGGGAATGATCTATTGGTTCAATCGCGACGTGCGTAGCACGTTGCTGGTAATGGCCAGCTCGCTGGTTGCGGTTGTTTGGCAGTTGGGGGCGTTGCCAACGTTGGGATACGAGCTCAACCCCTACTCGGTGCTGGTGCCGTTTCTCGTTTTCGCCATAGGCATGAGCCATGGGGCACAGAAGATGAACGGGATCATGCAGGACATCGGGAGAGGCGTGCACAAGCTTGTTGCGGCACGATTCACCTTCCGACGTCTGTTCATGGCGGGCCTGACCGCGCTGCTCGCCGACGCTGTCGGATTCGCCGTGTTGCTGGTCATCGACATTCCGGTGATCAAGGAGCTTGCGGTGGCGGCGAGCATCGGCGTGGCGATGCTCATTTTCACCAACTTGATCCTCCTTCCCATTCTGCTGAGCTACACCGGGGTCAGCCTCTCGGCTGCTCACCGCAGCCTGCGCACCGAACATGCGGATCGAGACAGCGGCGGCGCAGCGAAGCACCGTCTGTGGCGCTGGCTCGATGCGTTCACCCAGCGACGCGCCGCAGCCGCGGCGATAGTCGCAGCGGTCGTCCTGGCGGTGGGGGGGGTCGCGGTCTCTACCCAGCTCAAGATCGGTGATCTTGACGCGGGGGCGCCCGAGCTGCGTCCCGATTCCCGCTACAACAAGGACAACGCGTACATCTCGGCCAACTACGCCGCCAGTTCCGACATCCTGGTCGTGATGGTTCCCACTGAACCGGACCGATGCGGAGCATATGGCACCTTGGCCAAGGTCGACCGCCTGGCGTGGCAGATCGAGCAACTGACCGGCGTCGAATCCACCAACTCCATGGCCATGCTGTCGAAGTTTTCCATGGTCGGGTTCAATGAAGGCGCGTTCAAGTGGTATGAGTTGATCCCCAATGAGGGAGCAATCGGGGCCGTGCAGACGCGTGCACCTCGCGAGTTGCTGAACCAGGGGTGCTCGCTGCTGTCGCTCTACGTTTACCTCAAGGACCACAAGGCGGAGACGCTCAGCCGTGTCGTCGCCGAGGTGGAGGCGTATGCCAAAGCGAACGACACACCGGAGGCCAAGTTCGTGCTCGCTGCTGGCGGCGCAGGGATCGAGGCCGCTACGAACATCGTTGTGAAGCAAGCGTGGACGCAAATGCTGCTGTTGGTCTATGCGGCCGTCACGATCCTCTGCTTTCTGACGTTCCGGTCCTGGCGCGCCGTCTTGGTGGCCGTCCTACCGTTGATGCTGACCTCGGTCTTGGCAGAGGCATTGATGGTGAAGTTGAACATGGGCGTCAAGGTCGCGACGCTCCCGGTCATCGCCCTGGGCGTGGGTATCGGTGTCGACTACGCGCTCTACATCCTCAGTGTGACGCTGCAGCAGTTGCGCCAGGGCAGCAGCCTGTCGACGGCCTACTACAAGGCATTGCTGTTTACCGGCAAGGTCGTTCTGCTGACGGGTTTCACGCTGGCGGTCGGCGTCCTGACGTGGTCCTTCTCGGACATCAAGTTCCAGGCCGATATGGGCATCCTCCTGGCCTTCATGTTCCTCTGGAACATGCTCGGAGCGCTCATTCTCATTCCTGCGCTTTCGCATTTCTTGCTTCGAAAGTCGACGACTGCTGCCAACCGGGAGCCGCAGGCGTCCCTCATGAAGGCGGTTGGTTGAGCGGCCCTGCGTCGATCTATTGACACCGCTAGCGTGCGGCGAGAACGGTCGCCAACCCAACTTTCTGGAGAAAACGATATGACTGGGAAACAAGAGATTCTGGCGCTCGATCAACGCCGTCGACGCGCAATGATCGAGGCCGACCTGTCCTCCCTTGAGGGGCTCTTCAATGACGAGCTGTTATGGATTCACGGCAATGGGCGCATCGACTCCAAGCTTGGCATTCTGAACACCATCGGTTCTGGCAAGACCAAGTACCGATCCATCGAATGCAGCGATGAGTCCGTCCGCTTGTTTGGAAGCGTCGCAGCGGTGAGCGGTGTCGCCGATATGCAGGTAGAGATCGCAGGCGAGAAACGGACCCTCAACAACCGGTTCACCATCCTGTGGGCCCAACAATCAGACGGGCTGTGGCAGGTGGTCAACTGGCAGTCAACGAGCTTGCCCAAGGCTTGATACCACTGGGTGACAGCGGCCCTCCGTGGCGTATCGGGTTCCTACCGACTGCTCTTTATGCATAAAGATAGATAATATGCATGAGACAGGTGGTCGCTGGAGATCGGCGGCGTGACGTGACTGCCGTGAGGCAGTGTTTTGGGAACGCCGCTGATCCAGGACTCCCTCAGTACCAAGCAAATGGAGACAAGATGAAGAATGGCGAGTACATCCGCAGAGTCGAAGACGCGCGGGTGGCGGTCTTTCCGAAGGCAATCGTGATCGCATGCGCGGCGGCGGCCTCTGGCGTTCACGCTTTCTCGTTTGATACCGGTAGTCCGGATGTCAAGCTGCGGTGGGATAACACCTTCAAGTACAGCGCTGCGACCCGTCTGAAGGAGCGCTCCAACGTCATCATGGAAGACGCGGGCGGCGACGACGGCGACCGCAACTTCGCAAGGGGACTGATTTCCAATCGGCTCGACATCTTTTCCGAGCTGGATGCTTCGTACAAGAACGTTGGCGTTCGGCTGAGCGGCGCAGCGTGGTACGACACCGTCTACAACAGCAAGAACGACAACAACAGTCCTGCTACGAGCAACAACGTCAGCGTTCCATATAACGAATTCACGCGGGAGACTCGTAACCGCATGGGCCGCAAAGGGGAGCTACTCGATGCGTTCGGTTTCGTCAACGGATCTGTCGCTGACATGAAAGGGACCTTGCGACTGGGACGACACTCCCTCGTTTTCGGAGAAAGCCTGTTCTTCGGTCAGAACGGAATCGCCAATGCACAGGGCCCGCTTGATCTTGTCAAGCTTGTGAGTGTACCGAGCAGTCAGTTCAAGGAGGTGTTGAGGCCGGTCAATCAGGTGTCGGGACAACTGCAGATTTCCCCCGTCCTGTCGATCGGCGCCTATTACCAGTTTGAGTGGAAGGAATCCATTCTGCCGCCAGCCGGCAGTTACCTCAGCACGCTCGATTTCGTCGGCGAAGGGGGGGAGCGGTTGGGGCCGTGGCCGCGCGGCGCGGATATCAAGCCGCGCAACAGTGGTCAGGGCGGTATTCAACTGCGCTACCGCGCCAGCTCCATCGACACCGAATTCGGTCTTTACGCTGTGCGCTATCACGATAAGACGCCGCAGATCTACCTCACCACTGACTTCACGACGCCGCAAATCCCGGGGTTGGGCACGCCCCACAACTTCGTGAACGTCTATCCGGAAGGGATCCAGACCTACGGCGCGAGCGCAAGCACGGTGCTCGGTGAACTGAACCTCGCGGGCGAGGTCTCGGTGCGGAACAACGCGCCGCTCGTCGGCGACGCGGCGCTAGTTCAGTACAACGCAGGGGCCGACAACGTCCATAACCCAGCTTACCCCGTCGGCAAGACGGCGCATGCCCAGGTGTCTGGCATTTATTCCATGGGCCCCGGGACCCTGTGGCAAGGGGCCTTCCTCCTGGCCGAGGTGGCGTGGAACCGCACACTCAGCATCACGCGCAATTCCGGTGCGCTGGACCCGAACACGACGCGGGACGCCTTGGCGTTGCGAATATTGTTCACGCCGTCCTATTACCAAGTCCTGCCAGGGCTCGATTTGAGTCTGCCGATCGGCCTAGGCTACAACCCCAAGGGCCGATCTTCTGCGGTCTTCGGTTTCAATGGCGGCGTCGAGCACGGCGGCGATATCTCCATCGGCCTGACGGGCGAGTATGAAAGCGTCTGGACGTTCGGGATCAACTACGTGAAGTACTTGGGCAAAGAGTCTACCTATCTCTCTCCTCCCAATTCGAACTCCGCAGTGCTGTCTTACGGACAGAGCCTGAAGGATCGCGACTTTCTGTCGCTGAACATCAAGCGCACCTTCTGATTGACAACGAGGTTTGTATGAAGAATTCCCTTTCATTGATTGCGCGAACGGCGCTGGCAACTGCGGTTGTGGTTGGCTCTGGGTCTGTCTGGGCTGCGGTCTCAGCCGACGAGGCTGCCAAGTTGAAGTCAACGCTAACGCCAATGGGCGCGGAAAAGTCGGGCAACAAAGATGGCTCCATCCCTGCCTGGGACGGCGGCTTCAGCAAGGTACCTGCCGGCTACAAGCAGGGGCAGCCGCGTCCGGATTTTTTTGCGTCGGAAAAGCCGTTGTACTCGGTGACTTCCAAGAACATTGATCAGTACGCGGATAAGCTTAGCGAGGTCACGAAGGCGATGCTGAAGAAGCATCCGGACTATCGCCTGGATGTCTATCCGACGCACCGCACCGCCTCTGCGCCGCAGTTGGTCTACGACAATATTTTCAAGAATGCCACGCGCGCGAAGACGTTTCAGGAGGGCGACAGCATTGAAGGCGCTTTTGGCGGTATTCCGTTTCCCATTCCTAAAGATGGCTCCGAGGCCATGTGGAATAGCCGAATGGCATGGGCCGGTGAAGATGCGCAGGGACAGTACACGACCTGGGTTGTTACCGGCCAAGGCAAGCGCATCATGGCGACGAAGTACGATGAATGGTTTGCCAATCCGTATTACTACAAGGATGGCGCAGCGAGTAACTTCGACGGACAGTACTACAAAACGAAGGTGCTGACCCTGGAGCCGGCTTCGAAGGCAGGCGAGGCATTGCTCGCCTGGCAGGCTTTCGAAAGCGAAAAGGGCTCTGCGTGGCAGTACCTGGTGGGCCAGCGGCGCGTGCGGCGGTCTCCGTCGGTCGGTTATGACACGCCGAACTTCATCACCTCTGGCATCGGCCTGTTCGACGAGGCATTCGGTGCTGCGGGAGCGCTGAGTCGACACAACTTAAAGT
This sequence comes from Ideonella azotifigens, assembly GCF_006519715.1. Classification (GTDB taxonomy): domain Bacteria; phylum Pseudomonadota; class Gammaproteobacteria; order Burkholderiales; family Burkholderiaceae_C; genus Ideonella; species Ideonella azotifigens. The sequence continues at coordinate 19,169 of NZ_VIDT01000009.1, read as the reverse complement.
TGGTCGGTAAACAGGAGATGCTGGTTCCCTACAACAACAATAAGGCAGCGGCTGCGTCGCCTGAAGAACTCGTTCAGCCAAACTTTCTGAACCCCAGCCTCGTGCGGTGGGAACTGCACCGCGTGTGGGTGGTGGAAGCGACTCTGCGCGAGGGCAAACGGCACGTCGTGCCCAAGCGAACATACTATCTCGACGAGGACACCTGGTGCGTTCTGCTGACGGATGGTTGGGATGCCAAGGGCTCGCTGTGGCGCGGGTACTTTTCGCTGACCCTGCTAGCGCCCGACATCCCCGCGCTGCTTGGCAATCTGGTCAATTGGGGCGGCTACAACGTCCAGACGGGCGAGTATTACCTCAGCGTTTCCACGCTCGGGTCGCCTCGGCAGTACGAGGTCACCAGCCGTCGTCCGCCTGAATTTTTCTCCCCGGATTCCCTCACAGAAGGTGCGCGATGACCGATTTGCATCAGCCCCTCTGGGGGGCGGGCGTTATTGCGACCCTTGTGCGATGCCCGGTGGCTGGATTGTTTTTTTCGGTGTTTCTGGTGTTGTCATGCGTCGTCGGTTTCTGAAGTTGCTCACGGCTGGTGCGTGGGCGGGGATGTCGCTGGCGCGGGCCGCGTCCTTGCCCCGCTTCGATGTCCTGCAACAACCGGCACTCGCAACCCGCAAGGCGGCGAGTGCGGCCCTTCTCGCAGTGACACGGTCCGGAAACCGCCTAGTGGCCGTAGGCGAACGGGGCATCGTGCTGCTGTCGGACGACGAGGGCGTGAGTTGGCGCCAAGCCCGTGTTCCGGTTAGTGTCTCGCTGACGGCCGTCCAGTTCGTGGACAACCACACGGGCTGGGCCGTCGGGCATCTCGGGGTGGTCCTGCGGACCGGTGACAACGGAGAAACCTGGACTGTTCAGTTCGACGGAATCCGGGCCGCAGCACTTGCGGCCAAAGCCGCAACCGACGCAGGCCAGGCCGCTGTCGCAAGCCGGTTGCTGGAGGACGGCCCGGACAAGCCGTTCTTGGACCTGTATTTCCAGGACAAGAACGTGGGGTGGGTGATCGGCGCCTACAACCTCGCATTCCTCACCAACGATGGTGGGAGTTCCTGGGAGTGCGTGATGCCGCGCTTGCCCAACCCGAAAGGACTGCATCTCTACGCGGTGCGTGAGGTCGGTCGTTCGATCTACATCACGGGCGAGCAAGGTCTGCTGCTTCGATCGGATGACCATGGGCAGCACTTTGAAGCGCTGCAGGCGCCCTCCAAAGGCTCGTACTTCGGTCTAGTCTCCGGCCAGAAAGGCGAACTGGTGCTGTATGGCCTGAGGGGTCGTGTCTTCGTATCCCGGGATGCGGCCGGTACCTGGAGCGAAGTGCCCACAGGAAGCGCTGCATCGATCAGCGCAGGCCTCGCGCTTGACAACGGGTCGCTGCTCCTCGCTTCTCAGGCGGGCGAGCTGTTGATGAGCCAGGATGATGGCAAGAGCTTCCGTGCGGTTTCAAATCCGACGGGATTGCCCATTACCGCGATGGCGCTAGGGCGTAATGGTGCATTGGTGGCGACCAGCTTGCGCGGCGTGCAGCGCCTCAGCCTTCGTTCGGCCTTGACTTGATCCAAGTGCCACCTTCACTGACTTTGAACCAATTGAGAGACATAGATGAATGAAAAGCTGATGAGAGCAGCGCGGCTGCACGAGCTGGACGGCCGTTTTCAAATTGATCGCATTCCAGTGCCCGAACCGCGTCCCACCGACGTGCTGGTCAAGGTGGCGGCGGCGGGCTTGGTGCACAACTTGCGCAATGTGCTGACGATATACCCTAAGGTGGCGCCGTTTCTGCCGCTGCCCAAGCTCCCGGCGATCTTCGGGTTGGACACCACCGGGGTGGTTGCAAGCGTCGGCTCGTTGGTGAAGACCGACGTTAAGGTGGGCGACCGCGTCTACGTCAATCCAGGCCTTTCATGCGGTTCGTGCGAAGCATGTCGCAGGGCCGACCCGACCAACTGTCGGAATTTCACCTTCATGGGGTATTTCGGCTTCGGCCCCGAATCGCAGAACCAGTACGACGCTTATCCGTACGGCGGTTTCTCTGAATACGCTACCTGTCCGGTCGGCAACGTCGTCAAGCTTCCCGACAACCTGTCCTTCGAGCAGGCGTCTCGTTTTGGCTATCTCGGCACAGCCTACGCTGGCCTTCGCAAGGCAAACTTCAAGCCTGGCCAGCGCCTCCTTGTTAACGGCGGGACAGGGACGCTCGGTGTCGGTGCGGTGCTGCTTGGGCTCGCCATGGGCGCATCGAAGGTCTTTGCCACGGGCCGGGATCCGCATCGGCTTGAAAAGCTGCGCCAGCTGGACCCTCACCGGATCGTCCCAGTGTCGAGCAGGGACGGCACCGTTGCCGCACAGGCAATGGAGGCCACTGGCGGGAACGGTGTCGATGCGATGCTGGAGGCTCTGGCCCCGGGGGCTCCAGCCTCCAGCGTGATGGATGCCTTCCACTCGCTTCGTCATGGCGGCGTCGCGGTGAACGTCGGTGGCGTGTCCGAAGCGCTCGCGGTGGATGCCGGCTACTTGATGATCACGCAGCGATCGCTGGTCGGTTCGCTGTGGTTCACCACGAGCGAAGGCCAGGACATGGCGCAGATGGTTGAAGCCGGCACGCTGGATCTCAGCGTCTTCGAACACAAGGTCTATTCCTTGGAAGAGGTGAACACTGCCCTGGTCGAAGTCGATGGGCGCGACGGGGGGTTCACGAACTTCGTCGTCCGTCCGTGACGCGGTGTGGCGGGGAGTGAGAAGGCTCCCTTGGGCCCGGCTGGCGACCCGGGCCCAGCGATCTTGCAGGACTTTGAGAGGCTTTCGCTTCGCGTCCAGCCTGACGAGCTGATGCGCAACTGCGGCGACATGACCGCCGCGTGTGACCTGCCCCCTTCAGCCGTACCAGTGATTCGTCAGGGGTCCTGGGGTTGAAGGTCAATGGATCTGGGGGGGGCGCGTGGCGAGCAGCGTCGCCGACTTCTTGGCGCAGTTGCTCGGCATACCGGGCTGGCGGCACGCGGCCAATGCTGCTGTGAGGCCGCACCTCGTTGTAGTCCCGGCGCCAGGCCGCGATCTCTGAGCGTGCTTGCCGCAGGTTCTCGAACCAGTGCTCGTTGAGACACTCGTCTCGGAACTTGCCGTTGAAGCTCTCGATGTAGCCGTTCTGTATGGCCCGGCCCGGCTCGATGAGGGTAAGCGGTCAATGAACCGCGTCCTTGCCCCTGCGGCAATGGCGAGGCAGGCGCCGCTCAGTCTGTGGTCAGGTCGATGCGCCAGGGCAGCAGCGTCGCGTAGTCGTCGGCCGTCCTGGCCATCGGCAGGGCCTTGAACAGCGAGCGCAGGTAGCGGTAGCCGTCGATGCCGTTGACCCGGCAGGTCTGCAGCAACGAGTACAGGTTCGCACTGGCGTGGGCGCCGGCCACGGTGTCGGAGAACAACCAGTTGCGCCGGCCCACGCAGAACGGCCGGATGGCGTTCTCTTGCACGTTGTTGTCGATGCTGTAGCGCCCGTCCTCGACGTAGCGCTTGAGCTTGTGCCACTGCCCGGCCGTGTAGTGCAGCGCCTTGCCCAGCAAGCTCTGGGGCAGCACGCTGTGCAGGTTGGCCAGCAGCAGTTGTTCGATGTCCTGGAGCACCAGTGCGCTGTCGTGCTGGCGTCGCCGTGTGCGCTCGGCCGGGTCCGCGCCATCGCGCTTGGCCTGGGCCTCGACGTGATACAGCTTGCCGATCAGCGCGATGAAGCGTGCTGCCAGTTGGTCTGGTCCGCGCTGGTTCTTGGGGCATGCCTGCAAAGCGTCGTGGAAGTAGCGCCGGCAGTGCGCCCAGCAAGCCAGGTGAACGAGACCTTGCGCCTGAGCCACCCTGTCGTAGACGTCATAGCCGTCGGTCATCAGCACCGCACCGGCACGGATGCCGGCGTACAAGGTCATCGCGTTGGCCGCCGAGCGGCTGGGCGAGTAGCTGAACAGCCGGATCGGCGGCCCGGTGCCGTCGCGGCCCGAGCCGTCGGTCATCTGCGCCCAGACGTAGCTCTTGGCCTGTGCGCTGCGCCCGGGCTCCTTGAGCACCTGCAGTTCGGTCTCGTCGCCGAACACCAGTGGTGCGTCCAGCAGTTCGTCGCGCAGCAGGTTCACCACCGGCTGCACGGCCTGGCCCACCCGCACGATGCTGCCGGCCAAGGTGTTGCGCGAGATGTCGGTGCCGCCGAAGCGGCCCAGCAGCGCCGCCTGGCGGTACAGCGGCAGCCCGTCGAGGTACTTCGCCTGCGGGATGATGTCGAGTTGCTCGGTGGCCTCTACGCCGATCTCGCGCAAGGCCGCGCCGTCGTGCGGGCACACGCGCTCGCCCTCGGGCAGTTCGTGGCGCACCACCTCGCGCGGCAGCGCCGGGTCCAGCGGCTTGCGCCCGCGCTTGGCGCGCTGGTGGCCGGGCACGTCGACCTTGTCGGCGTCAGGGATCTCTTCGGCAGCCGGCTCGGCCTGCGCCCCCAGGCTCTCGGCCTCGTCGAAGAACATGTCCTTCTGGTGCTGGCCGGTGACCTCGCTGCTGGCGGCGAACAGCTGGCGCTTGAACTTGTTGAGCTGTTCCTTGAGCAGGTCCCGCTCGGTGCGCACGATGCGCAGCTCCCCGGTGGTCGTGCGCAGCTCACCAGCCAAGGCTTCGTTGTGCTGGCGCGCATCGGCCAGCGCCTGCTGCAGGGCGTTGAACTGTTCGAGGGTGGGCATGTTGACCATCTGCCCGGCAGTGTCCCAGCCCATGGTCGGCTACGCCATTCGGATGTGCCGCAATGGCGCGACACCACCGGCATGATCTCAGCCGACCCGCTCGTACAAGCGCCGCGGGTGCCGCTGCACCACGCCGATGTCAATGCCTTCGAGCAGCCAGTGCAACTGCTCCACCGTCAGCGTGGGCACGTCCTGCTCGCTGGGCCAGATGAACCGGTCCTGCTCCAGCCGTTTGAGCAGCAGCCAGAAGCCGTTGCGCTCCCAGCCCAGCACCTTGACCCGGTTGCGCTGGCGGTTGCTGAACACGTAGACACACGCGGCGAACGGGTCCAGCCCGAGTGCTTGCTGCACCAGGGCAGCCAGGCCGTTGATGTTGAGCCGGAAGTCCACTGGCGCGCGGTGCAGGTAGACCTTCAGCCCTTCGTCGAGCCGGAACACCTCAGCCTCCCGAGTGCTTCAATCAGATGGCCGGCATGTCGTGCGTCGACACCCCGCAGATCGAACGCCACGCCGTTGGGCAGACGGGCCTGCAGGTGCATCGCAGCACTGCCATCGGCCGGCGCCGCCGGGGCCTGCATCACCGGCACTGCCATGAATGCCGACGGCGGCGATGTCACCTGTGCAACGGGTGCGACGGGTGCAACGGACACACGCGGGCGACGCACATGGCCGTGCTCGCGCAGCCAGCGGCTGACCTGATTGGCATTGACGCCGCACTCGCGCGCCAGGCGCGACACCGACGCGCCTGGCTGCAAACACAGCGCCACCAGTTCCGCCTTCGCCTGCGTGTCGTACACGCTGCGCCCGTCGTTCTTGCGGCCTACCACCAGCCTGCGCCTGAGCTCTTGCAATTCGTCTGTCATCACGTTCCCACGTTCGTCTACGTGGGAACGTAGGCTGTCAGCTCTCAGCCGGGAGTTCAAGGACGGGGTTTATTGATCGCTTACCGATGAGGATGTGCCGGATGTGATGCTCCTGCGTCCACGCGATGAAGGCCCGGCTCGTGAACTCCGGCCCGTTGTCGGTTCTGACCATCGCTGGGTAGCCCCGAAAGCGCGCCGCCTGATCCAGCAGCCGGGTCACGTACAAACCGCTGATGCCGTAGTCCACGGCGATCTCCACGCATTCGTGGCTGAAGTCATCGGCCACCGTCAGGCACTTGATGCGCCGTCCACCGGCCAGGCTGTCGCTGACGAAGTCCATGCTCCACACCTCGTTGATGCGCTGGGCGATGTTCAGCGGCGTGCGCTCCATCGTGCGCCTGCGCACGGCCAGGTTGGCCGCGCTGTAGAGCCGGTACACCCGCTTGTGGTTGACGCCCGGAAGTCCAGGCGCAACAGGTCATGCACGCGCCGGTAGCCAAAGCGCCGACGCACGTGCGCGATCTCGACGATCTTGTCCTTCAGCGTCTGCGCGCTGGGCACTGGCGGGTGTCGGAAGCTGTCTCGGCTTAGCCCCACAAGCCAGCACGCGCGACGCTCGGACAACTGATGCTCATGCATCAGCCGCGTGACCATCTCGCGCCTGGCCTGTGGGGCTACCTTTTTTGCCCCGAGCACGCTCTTGAGCGCATGCAGGTCCAGATGGGCCTCGGCCAGCAGGTGCTTGAGCTTGCCGTTCTCCGCCTCCAACTCGCGCAGCCGCCGCGCCTCGGATACATCCATGCCGCCGAACTTGGCGCGCCACTTGTAGAACGTGGCGTCCGAGAAGCCGCCCTTGCGGCAGATCTCCGCCACCGCCATGCCGGCCTCGGCCTGCTTGAGGAACCCGATGATCTGTTCCTTTGTGAACTTGATCTTCCTCTTGTCCGCGATTCTCCTGAATGGCGGACCCCTTGCTACTTCAGATTGGTACGGCCTGTGGGGAGCAGGTCACTCGGGTAAACCACTGCCCTTCGCCCTCCATGCTCGCTGGACACGCGCCGGCGTCGGCGGTAGCATTGTGCATGGTCGAATGTTTTATGCGCAAATTTCGACTGACAACGAACATTCGAGGAAGTCGATATGAAACTGCTCTCTTACAAGCGCGATGGCCGTGAAACTTGGGGCGCCGTGGTCGGTGACGGCGTCGTGGAACTCGCCGGCCCGACCGGCTGTGCCACGCTCGCCGAGTTCATCGGCAGCCCCGGCTACATCGATCGGGACGCGCTCGTCGCGGGCAAGGCCGCCGAGGTGGCTCTCTCGGAGATCGAGTTCCTGCCGGTGATCCCGCGGCCGGAGAAGATCGTCTGCGCCGTGCGCAACTACATGGATCACCACCAGGAGGCGCTGGCCGCCGGCCTGCAGCGCGAGCTGTCGGACTTCCCACCGGTCTTCCTGCGCGTGTGGCGTTCGCAGACCGCTCACGGTGCGCCCATCGTGCGTCCGCGCGTGTCCGAGACGTTGGATTGGGAAGGCGAGCTCGCCGTCATCATCGGCGAAGGCGGCCGCAACATCGCGGAGGCGGACGCCTACAAGCACGTGGCCGGCTACGCCTGCTACAACGACGCCAGCGTGCGCGAATGGCAGTTCCACGCGAAGCAGATCGCTTCGGGCAAGAACTTCGAATCGACGGGCGGATTCGGCCCCTGGATGGTCACCGCCGACGAGATCGAGCCCGGCCGCAAGCTCAAGCTTGAGACGCGCCTGAACGGCGAGGTCATGCAGTCGGGCGACACCAGCCTGATGATCTTCTCGATTCCGAAGCTGATCGCCTACGCGTCCACCATCTTCACGCTCGCGACCGGCGACGTGATCGTCACGGGCACGCCGGCCGGCGTCGGCTTCGGCCGCAAGCCGCCGATGTACATGAAGGGCGGCGACGTCGTCGAAGTCGAAATCGAAGCCGTCGGCACGCTCCGCAACCCGATCGTCGATCAAGCTTGAACCCCGATTCGAGAGAAAATCCATGTCGCTCGTAGATATTCGAAAGACGCACCTCGCGGTCGAGGAGATATTCCATGAACGCGGCCCGCGCGCGGCCCAGCCGCTGGTCGTGGCAACCGCGCTCGCAATCATCCGCAACCCTTACGCGGGACGGCACGAGGCCGACCTGATGGGCTTCATGGCCGAACTGCGCGCACTCGGCACGCAGTTGTCGACGCGGCTGGTCGAGGCCCTGGGCGGCGCGGATCGCGTGCAGGCCTACGGCAAGGGCGCGATCGTCGGCGAGGATGGCGAACTCGAACACGGCGCCCTCTGGCACGAGGCCGGCGGCTGGGCCATGCGTGAGGTGCTGGGCCAGCCCAAAGCGATCGTGCCGGCGGCCAAGACCATCGGCCACATGGGTACGCGCCTGATGATCCCGCTGGGACATACCCAGGCGGCGTATGTCCGAAGCCATTTCGGTACCGCGGAGATGACGGTGTGGGACGGGCCGCGCCGCGATGAGATCGCGTTCGGCCTCGCGATGGCCACGGGCGGTCGCATCCACGCCCGCATCGGCGGCCTGGCGGCGGCGGACGTCAAGGGGCTCGACGGCCTGCGTTGACCTCGCTCGATCGAGCATCCATAAATCAATCAGACGGAGACAAGCCATGCAGATTCGACGTGTCATCACGGGCAACGGGCCCGACGGAAAGTCCCGCGTGCTGGCCGACGGCGCGGCTCCGCGCACGACCGACTTCAAGAGCGTTCCGGGATTTTCGCCAACGCTGCTGTGGTCGACGAACGGCGGTGCGAAGGTGGGCCGGTCCGGCGTCGACGACGTGACCCCCACGGCCACGTGGACGCCCGGTGCCGGCGGCACCCGCCTCATGATCGTCACCTTCCCGCCGGACGCGGTGATGATGCGCGCGGACTTCGATCCCGCCGCCTTCGGCGCCGAATTCGGCGGCGCGATGCCGGGCCTGGCCGAGACGTTCGAGATGGACAGTCCCGGGATGCACACCACGGACTCGATCGACTACGACGTCGTCCTCGACGGCGAGATCACGCTCGAGCTCGACGACGGTCAAGAAGTTCTCCTGAAGCGCAGCGACGTCGTGGTGCAGCATGGAAACCGGCACGCGTGGCGCAACAAGAGCCACGCGCCGGCGGTCATGCTGTTCGTGCTGGTGGGCGCCGAACGCGCCGCTTGAGCGCTCACACTCCGTACGAGCGAGAACTCATGACTGCCTCCGCACTTCCGAACCTCTCCCATGTCGGCGTGTTCGTCCACGACCTGCCGCGCATGGTCGATTTCTACACCTCGGTCTTCGGCCTGAAGATCACCGACCGCGGCATGGGCAAGACCTTTCGCAACGAGCTGGTCTTCCTCAGCGCGCGACCCGAGCAGCACCATCAGCTCGTGCTGTCGTCGGGTCGTCCGGCGGAGGCGGTCTTCAGCACCGTGATGCAGCTCTCGTTCATAGTGCAGGCCCTCGACGACCTGCGCCGTGTCAAGCAGGACGCGCTGCGGCTGGGCGCGAGCCAGATGCGCGGCCTGAACCATGGCAATGCGCTGTCGATCTATTTCTCCGACCCGGAAGGCAACACCGTCGAGGTGTACCTGGACACGCCGTACTACGTCGCGCAACCGCATGGCGATCCGCTGGATCTCGAGAAGGCCGACGCCGAGATCTGGACCGAGACCGAGCGCATCTGCCGCGCAGATCCGACGTTCCTGCCGCGCGAGGAATGGCAACGGCAGTTCTCGGCCGAGTCGGCCTGACCTCCCCACTTCACGTCGCAAGGAATCCTCGATGTCGCCTTCGACTCTTGAGGGCGCGACGAGTCCGTCGGTGACCAGCGTGCTCGCGGCCTCGCGCAAGCGAGCCGAGGCGCTCGAGACGCGGGACGGATCGCTCCTGCGCACGCTGCTGGCCGAGGAACTCCGCTACACGCACGCGACCGGCATCACGCACGATCGCGAAGGGTACCTGGCATTCGTCCGAGACCGACAGCAATTTCGCCGCGTGTCGCTCGCGGTGGCCTGCACCTTCGAGGATATGGACACGGTGGTGGTCCGCGGCCAGTTGTCGCAGACCATCCAGCGGCACGGTGAATCGCAGCGGATCGACGTCCAGTCCCTGGCGACCGAGATCTGGGTCCGGCGCGACGGGTGGCGATTCGCGGTGTTCCAGTCGACGCGATTGCCAGGCTGACGGTTCGCGAAAGATCAATGAGAGACATATGTTCGATGCGGATGTGATCGTCGCGGGACTCGGGCCCACCGGCGCCGTGCTGGCCGGCCTGCTGGCTCAGCGCGGCCTGCGCGTGGCCGCGTTCGACAAGCTGCCCGACCTGTTCCCGTTGCCGCGCGCGATCGGCTTCGATCACGAGGTCATGCGGGTGATGCAGGAACTCCGGATCGCGGATCGCGTGTGCCGCCACTCCGCACCGTACCGACCGAGCGAGTACCTGGGCGTGGAGGGCCCGCTGATCAAGCGGCTCGATTCCGCGCCGGCCCCGCACCGCCTGGGTTGGGCGCCGAACCACGTGTTCGACCAGCCCGCGTTCGAGCGCGAGATCCGTCAGCGGCTGACCGAGCTCGAGCTCGCGCAGGTGCACTATTCGGCCGAGATCCAGGACAGCGGGGAGGGCGACGGGCACGTCTGGGCCGACGTCCGCCTGGCCGGCGGCGACGTGACGCGCTTCACGGCGAAGTACCTCGTGGCCTGCGACGGCGGCGCCAGCCCGATCCGCAAGAAGCTGGGCATCAAGCTCGAGGATCTGGGGTTCGACGAACCGTGGCTGGTGGTCGACGCGATCGTCCCGGACGCGAAGCTGGCCGACCTGCCGCAGACCCAGGTCCAGTATTGCGAGCCGGAGCGCCCTTGCACGTTCGTCGTCGGGCCAGGCAATCACCGGCGCTGGGAGGTGATGCTGTTGCCCGGCGACAGCCTGTCGGCCAACTTTCCGGACGAGGAACTCTGGCCGCTGCTGGCGCGTTGGGTGAAGCCCGGCGAGGTCAAGCTGTGGCGCGCCGCCGCCTATCGCTTCCACGGGCTCGTGGCCGAGCGCTGGCGCAGCGGGCGCGTCCTGCTCGCGGGCGACAGCGCCCACATGACGCCACCGTTCATGGCGCAGGGCATGGTGCAGGGCATCCGCGACGCCCAGAACCTGGCGTGGAAGCTGCGCCGCGTGATCAAGGGCGAGTCGTCGGATGCGCTGCTCGACACCTACGGGAAGGAGCGCCGCCCGCACGTTCGCGCGACGACGGCGGCGTCGATCGCACTCGGTCGCGTCATCTGCGAGCGCGATCCCCAGCGCGCACGCGAGCGTGACGCGCGCCTGCTCGAGGAGCACGGCGGATCGATCAGGACCACCATCCGGCAGAACATGATTCCCGACCTGACCGGCGACCTCGTGGCGGAGGACACGTCCGGTGCCGGCACGCTGTTTCCGCAGCCGTTGATCCGTGCGCGCGGCGCCGAACCTGTTCTGCTCGACGAGGTCACGGGACCCTGCGTACGCGTCGCGTGTGCGGGCCCGCTCGCGCCAGAAGACGCCGCCGCGCTCATGGCGGCGCTGCCCGCCGGCGGTCGACTCATCGTCCTCGAGGACGACGACGCCGACCCGCCCGGCGAGGTCGTCGCGGTGCGCGAGGAGGGCCCGGTGATCGGCCCCTGGCTGGCGCAGCTCGGCGCAATGATCGCAGTCGTTCGTCCCGATCACTACGTCTTCGGCACCGCCGGGGACGTTCAAGGCGCACTGCGCCTGCTGGCCCGGCTGCGCGAGCGGCTCGCCCCAACACCCTGACTCGCGCCGGCGCCGCCGGACATCCTGGAGACGTGGACATGAATCGCAACTTCATCGCGGGCGAGTGGCTCGAGGGCGCCGCCGTGCGCCGCAACATCAACCCCTCCGACACGCGCGACCTGGTCGGCGAGTACGCGCATGCCGATGTCGCCCAGACGGAAGCCGCCATCGCCGCAGCGCATGCGGCATTTCCCGCCTGGGCGCGCGGGTCGGTGCAGGCCCGCGCCGACGCGCTCGACCGGATCGGCAGCGAGCTGCTCGCCAGGAAGGCCGAGCTCGGCGACCTGCTGGCGCGCGAGGAAGGCAAGACCTTGCCCGAGGCTATCGGCGAAGTGGCGCGCGCCGGCCAGATCTTCCGGTTCTTCGCCGGCGAGGTCGTGCGTGGTGGCGGTGAGCACCTGCCGTCCGTGCGGCCCGGCGTCGAGGTCGACATCACGCGAGAGCCGGTCGGCGTGGTCGGCATCATCACGCCTTGGAATTTCCCCATCGCAATTCCGGCCTGGAAGATCGCGCCCGCATTGGCCTATGGGAACTGCGTGGTGTTCAAGCCTGCCGACCTCGTGCCCGGCTCGGCGTGGGCGCTGTCCGAGATCATCTCGCGCGCGGGGCTGCCGCCCGGCGTCTTCAACCTCGTCATGGGGCCGGGAAGCCGTGTCGGGCAGACGCTGATCGACCATCGCCACGTCAACGCGCTGACGTTCACCGGCTCCGTGGACACCGGTCGACGCGTGCTCGCGGGGACCTCAGCCCGGTTTGCCAAGGTGCAGCTCGAGATGGGCGGCAAGAACCCGCTTGTAGTGCTCGACGACGCCGACCTCAAGACCGCGGTCGAGTGCGCCGTCCAGGGCGCCTTTTTTTCGACGGGCCAACGCTGCACGGCGTCGAGCCGCCTGATCGTGCAGAAGGGCATCCTGCCGGCGTTCGTCGACGGCGTCACGGAGCGGCTGCGCGCCCTGAAGGTGGGTGACGCGCGCGCGGCCGGCACCGACATCGGCCCCGTCGTCGACGCCGACCAGCTCGCGCAGGATCTGCAGTACATCGACGTCGGTGGCAGCGAAGGCGCCCGGCTCGTGGTGGGCGGCGCGCAACCGAAGCGGGACGCGCCGGGCTTCTACCTCGAGCCGGCGCTGTTCGTCGACGCATCGCCGGAGATGCGCATCGCCCGCGAGGAGATCTTCGGGCCGGTCGCGTGCGTCATCGCGGTCGACGACGTGGACGGCGCCATTCGCGTCGCCAACGACACCGAGTTCGGCCTGTCGGCCGGGATCTGCACGACGTCACTTCGCCACGCGACCCGATTCAAGCGCGAGGCGGAGGTTGGGATGGTGATGGTCAACGTGCCGACGGCCGGCGTGGACTATCACGTGCCATTCGGCGGTCGCAAGGGCTCGAGCTACGGCTCGCGCGAGCAAGGGCGCTACGCCGCCGAGTTCTTCACCACCGTCAAGACCGCCTACACCGCGGCCTGAAGGCTCACAAGCCACCGATCCTATCGGGCCGGGCGGCTGCTGGCGGAGCGCTGCCCGAGCGACGCTTCTACTGGCGTTGTCTTGCGGGTTAGCCCCGATGGGGGAAGACCGTCGCGAAGCGCCTATTCACGCAAAGAAATAATCTTTATGCACATAAAATAAAAGTGTGCATATAGACCGAATCACACGGCGCCTCAGGAGACAGCTGATGAAGACGATGAAAGTAGCGCGCATGCACATGGTGGGCTGCCCGATGGAACTGGAAGACATTCCCGTTCCGACGCCGGGCCCTCAGGACGTGCTGGTTCGTGTTCGGTCCTGCGGGATCGTCCCCAACCTGGCCAACATCCTCTCCAACTGGCCGACGTGGTTTCCCGAGCGTCCCTTGCCGCCATTGCCCGCGATCTTCGGCCTCGACCCGGCAGGCGAGATCGCTGCCGTCGGCTCGCAGGTGCACGCCTGGAAGGCCGGCGACCGCGTCTACGTGAACCCGGGTCGCTACTGCGGCGGCTGCCGCGCCTGCCGCTACGGCGACCACATCAACTGCACGCACTACACGTTCAACGGCTATTTCGGCTTCTCCGAGAAGTCGCTCCCCATCTTCCAGGCCTATCCGTACGGCGGCCTGGGCGAGTACATGACGGCGCCGCAGTATTCGCTGGTCTCGCTGCCCGATTCGGTCACCTACGACCAGGCCTCGCGCTTCGGCTACCTGGGCACCGCGTACTCGGCCATGCGCAAGGCCGGTGTCGCGCCGGGCAAGAACCTGCTGGTCAACGGCATCAGCGGTACGCTGGGCCTGGGCGGCGCGCTGTTCGGCCTCGCGATGGGCGCGACGCGCATCCTCGGCACCGCCCGCAACAAGGGGCTGCTCGAACGTGTGAAGGCGCTCGCGCCGTCGCGCATCGAAGTGCTCTCGCTGGAAGATGGCCGCTCTATCGATGAATGGGCGCTCGAGGTGACGCAGGGTCAAGGCATCGACATCTTCATCGACGCCAGCGGCCCGGGCGCGCCGCACGAGTCGTTCCTGCAGGGCATGCGTTCGCTGCGCCGTGGCGGCCAGACGATCGACATCGGCGCCGCGGCCGGGTCGCTACCGGTCGACATCCACACGATGATGGACTGCCAGCATTCGCTGGCCGGCTCCCTGTGGTTCTCCGCGGGAGAGGGCCAGGATATGGCCGACATGGCCGCCGCGGGCCTGCTGGACCTCTCCGTGTTCGAGCAGGTCAAGTTCCCGCTGGCCAAGGTCAACGAAGCGATCTCGGGCATCGAGAACCGCAACGGTGGCTTCGGCAACTTCGTCGTGAACCCGTGAGCGGAGGACATCATCATGACAAGCTCTGCTCGCGCCGCTTCGCGTGAACCTCTCGACGGCCACGCCCGTCTGACCTGGTTTCTCTGCGGCCTGGCCTGCGCGCGCAGTTCGGCCTGTCGGTGGCCCCAATGGGATTCGTCTTCAGCGCAAGCATCATCGGGCTGCTGCCCGGTGCCGCGATCTGCGGGTGGCTGTCCGATCACGTGGGGCGCAAGCGCATCCTGCTTGGCTAGATGGTCGCCTTTGCGCTCGCGTCGCTGCTGACCGCCCACGCCCCGGGGTACACCGAACTGCTCGCCTGAAGAACACCGCGGTCACGACGGTGTACTGCGGCATGCCGCTGGGCGGCGCCACGGCGGCCGCGATCGGCTTGTTGAACGCGACTGGCGATTGGCGGTTGGTGTTCTACGTCGGCGGCATCGCGCCGCTGCTGTTGGCACCGGTGCTCATGGCATTCCTGCCCGAGTCGCGCCAACTGCTCGCACGTTTGCATCCCGCCGCGGGAACGGGCCTGGGTTCACCCGCCAAGCCGACGCTGGGGTCCGCACTCTTCGCGCCCGGCCGCGCGGCCTCGACCTGGCTGTTGTGGGCCAGCTTCCTGTTCACGCTGCTCGTCGTCTACTTCCTGCTGAACTGGTTGCCGTCGCTGCTGATCGGCAAGGGCCTGACCAAGCCGATGACCGGCGCGGTCATGATCCTGTTCAACGTCGGCGGCGCCATCGGCTGCGCGGTGCTGGGGGTGTTGATGGGTCGCTGGCGTCCGCAGCGGGTCATCCGTGCTGGTGTTCGCCGGCATCCTGGCCTCGCTGTCCGCGCTCGCCTCGGTCGATGGATTCGCCGCCCTGGCCGTCATCGGCTTCCTGGCCGGCACCTGCGTCCTGGGCGCGCAGTCGCTGATCTACGCGTTGGCACCGGGCCCGTATCCGGTCGATGTCCGGGGCACCGGCGTCGGCACCGCGATTGCCATCGGGCGCATCGGTTCGGTGGCCGGACCGGCGCTCGGCGGCATGCTGCTTGCGGGCGGGCAATCGGCCAGCATGGTGATCGCCTCGGCAATCCCGGGCGTGGCGATCGCGGCCACCTGCACCTTGCTGCTGGTGAGACGCCTCGCTGCGATGCAGGCCGTCGCCGCCACCGATCCGGTAAACCGGCTGCCGGCGTCGGCTCCCGTGGCCGAACTGAACTTGCGGCGCCGCAAGGCGGCCTAGCCCGCAGTACCCCGAGAGCGATCACGCTGCCGTCAGAGCAGTGGGTCGCGTCACGCCAGAACGCTCCTTTCGTGAGGCTTCGTCGAAGCCTGCGTTGGTCGAGCTCGCCCATAACTATTCGAGGAGACAGACATGCAAGCCCCTTCCCGCCGTCGTTCGCGCGCCCGCCGAGTTGCAGGACTTCCACCGCTTTGCCTCGCCGCGGCAGTTGATGGCCTATGTTGGCCTGGTGCCGGGCGAGCACAGCTCAGGCCCAAGCGCCGCCAGGGCAGCATCACCAAGGCCGGCAACAGCGCGGCCCGGCGGATGTTGGTCGAGGTGGCCTGGCACTACCAGCACGAGGCCAGGGTCAGCCCGGTCATCGCCAAGCGCCAGGACGGGCTGCCCACCACGGTGACCGACATCGCCTGGAAGGCCCAGCTGCGGCTGACCAGCAAGTTCAAGCGGCTTACCGCACGGCGGGTGATGAAGAACAAGGCCGTGGTCGCCGTGGCACGCGAACTGGCAGGCTTCGTCTGGGCCATTGGCTGCGAGGTACAAGCCTCGGGTTGGCGGGGCTTGCCTGCGAGTGCGGTTGCAGCCCCGGTCGGCCCCGCGCATTGAACACCCTCTGCTTTTGACTTTGAAACTCAAGACGGGAGGTCTCATCGAACCATCCCAACCAGCGGCCGGATCGGGAGCGCGGCGCAGCCACGGCCATCAGGGCAATCCTCGGCAACGTTATTGAGCGCCACCGCAGCAATGCGGCCCGGCGACCTCAGCCCCTAGACCGAAGGCAGGCCTGCGACGAACACTTGTCTTGCGGTACCCAACCTGCGCATATCAGCATGACCAACCGTCGCGCATCCCCACGGGTGGCATCCAACGGCTCCGTCGCGTTCCCCGTCCGGCAACAGGTCCCTCAATCCCATCTGTGTCGCAGGGGAAATGCCTTTGCCGATTGACAGGAAGAGGCTATATCAGCGTTCATGCTGATCCTGATCCTGATCCCGGCCCTGGCCTGCTTCCTGTTGAAGCCCAAAGTTGGCAGCGTGGTCGCGGCGGCCTCTTCGACTTCGCGGCCGGTGACGGAGGCGGCCCAGCCCGGCGGCGGGACAACCGCGGGACGCCTGGCGGCGTCTTGATCGGATGTCCTCCGGCACGCGAAGCCGCTGCGCATATCTTTGTGCACAAATGATAGTCTTGTGCGCAATACATGCTCTATGGCATAGTGAGCGTATATGGAAACGCTCACCGCACCTACCAAGGAAGTCGACGCTCTTCCGCTGGGCGAGCGCGCCTATCAGGAGCTGCGCCGAGTGATCGTCCGCTGCGATTTCAAGCTGGACGGACCGTCTGCGCGTCGAGGAACTCAGCCGCCAGTACGGCCAGAGCAGCAGCCCGCTACGGGAAGCACTCAATCGGCTGGTGCATCAGGGTCTGGTTCGTTCCATCGACAACCGTGGTTTCCGCGTCGCGCCGATCTCCATCCAGGGGATCGCCGACCTAACGCGCGTGCGCCTGCTGATCGAAACCGAGACCCTGCGCGACGCTCTGCAGAACGGTTCCGAAGACTGGGAGGGCGACGTCGTCGCCTCGTTTCACGGGCTGTCCTCCGTCGAGAAGAAGCTCACCGAAGGCCCGCTCGTCCTCGACGACAAGTAGTCCGACCGGCACCGCGTCTTCCACTTGGGCATCTATGCCGGGTGCTCGTCGCCATTGCTGAAGAACATGGTCGAAGGACTCTTCGACCAAGCCGAACGCTATCGACGTTTCTCCGCACGGTTTCGCACGGGCGAGCGCTCGAAGGGTACGGAGCACCAACGCATTGTGGATGCCGTCCTTCAACGCAACGTCGATGCGGCGTGCAGCCTGATCCAGGGTCACATCCGCTCCACGGAGCTGAACGTGACCGAGAGCCTGCGCGCCATGCAGGCGGCCAGCGCCGGATGACCCGCTGCGGCCGCGCCGCGGCTGGACTCTGCCGGTCTCCTGCGCAGAATGCAGGCTTATCTCGCGTTCGACAGAGATCGTCGATCGAGATCGCGCCTATCGTTCCGCCGCGCTTACCAACGCGTCAACGCGGTTCGCATTGAACTTGACGACACCATTCGAATGGGAGTCAAGGCATGCGAGTCCGCGCAGCCATGAACAGTGCGTTCATCCGGACACTCGGAAAGTCCTGCTCCTGCAGCTCTCGCGCGCGCTCAAGCGTCGGCACTGGCGCATCGCGATTCGTCGGCTGCTGGTGATGCGTGCGTATGGATTCGAGATTCCCGCGTGGCATCGGACCGAGACGGAGCGCCTGCTGGCGGGATGTCCCGAGACAGCATTGCAGAGGATCCGCGAGCAGGTCGAGTCCTGGGCCGAGATGAGATGCATGCCAAGAACAGCCTCTTCCCAGCACTGGCCACCGGTTGACAAGTTCGATTACCTCCACGCGCTCTCGAGGCGCACATCGCGATCCGATGAGTAAAAGGATGATCGTAAGTACCCGGCGATCACATCTTGAAAACCCGCCACCACCCGAGATGATGTCCATTTGTTCGTGGACACAAGCATCCTTGTCCCGCTACGTCAATTCAATTTGACTTGGCCGACGCATACCTTTGTCCCGCGGTCTGGTTCTGATTGCTGCCACGGTGTCTATTCCGACGGGCCGCCGACAACGGCAGCCATAGCCAGAGCGCCTGTTGCGGGTGGCGGTGGTGAGTGGTGAGCTTCTGTTGATGCCAGGTCATTGTGAGCCTGGGCGTGTCCCCGCACCGCGGGGCCGGGCTGTTGCGCTGCGCGGCAAACCGCTGTCTAAGGCCCAGCGTCTCGCCCCTGACGGGCCGCCATCCCTTACGCAACACGACCAGGTCAGCATAGCCGGCGGGAATGACGACCGCGGCCCTTCCGGTGCGCGTCAAGCTACTTGTCGCCTCGGTCACGCAGCCAACGGCTGAATGGGTTCGCGGCGAGATGCCGCGACGACGACCGAGTCGCGTTCCGGGTTGAGGGTGACAGCCTTGATGTGCGACCAGTCGCGCGTATTGCCTGACCACCGCGCCGGGTTGCGCTCGCGAGCCTGCTGATAGACCTCGTGCCGGGCCGCGAGGATCGCAACGTCGCGGCCCTCATGGCGCTGCGCCGGGCTGACATAGCGGATGCCGCTGTGCCTGTGATCATGGTTGTACCAATGCACGAACTCGCGCGCCCATTCGCGCGCCGCGCCAAGATCGGCGAAGCCCGCGGCGGGGAACTCTGGCCGGTACTTTGCCGTGCGGAACAGGCTCTCGATGAAGGCGTTGTCGTCGCTCACGCGCGGCCGCGAGTACGAAGGCTTCACCCCCAGCCACCACAGCATCGCCAGCACCGTGGTGGCCTTGAGCGTGGCGCCGTTGTCGCCATGCAGCACAGGCCTTTCGTCGCGCGGCATCGCGTGGATGGCCTCGGCCAGCGCAGTGCGCTGCATGGTCCGAGTGGTCGTCTTCGTGCACCTCGAAGCCCACGATCTTGCGGCTGTACACGTCCAGGATCAGGTACAGGAAGAACCAGCGGCCGGCGACTTCCGTGGGCAGGAACGTCATGTCCCAGCACCAAAGTTGTCGCGGGGCGGTGGCGATGTGCGTGGTCGGCGGACGGCTCTTGCGGGGGGCCTTGGCACGGCCGCGGTGGCGCGTCTGCCCCTGCGCATGCAGCACGCGCTGGAAAGTCGACTCGCTGGCGATGTAAACGCCCTCGTCGGCCAGCGTTGGCACGATGCGCGCGGGCGGCAGGTCGGCAAAGCGCGGCTCGTT
>NZ_VIDT01000899.1 GCF_006519715.1 Ideonella azotifigens | reverse complement strand
CGTGTCGGTGCCCTGCATGGACGTGTTCGAACGCCAGGACGCGACCTACCGGCGCCACATCGTACCGCGGCACCTGGTGCGAATCGCCATCGAAGCCGGCAGCACCGGCCTGTGGTGGAAGTTCGTCGGCGAGGACGGCGACGTGATCGGGATCGACCGCTTCGGCGAGTCGGCACCGGCAAGTGAGCTGTTCAGGTTGTTCGGCATCACCGCCGATCGGGTCGCGCAGCGCGCCCGCAGCCTGCTGGCCGGTGAGACCAGCCGCACGACCGACGCCGCACCCGCGCTGGCCGACCGCTGAACCCGCATCCAACCCATTCAAAGGAGCTTCACATGGCCATGATTTCGCTGCGGCAACTGCTCGACCATGCCGCCGAGCACCAGTACGGCGTGCCGGCGTTCAACGTCAACAACCTGGAGCAGATCCAGGCCATCATGCAGGCCGCCCAGAAGACCGACAGCCCGGTCATCCTGCAGGCCTCGGCTGGCGCACGCAAATACGCCGGCGAGCCCTTTCTGCGCAAGATGGTCGAGGCCGCAGCCGAGATGTACCCCGACATCCCCATCGTGCTGCACCAGGACCATGGCGCGAGCGCGGCGGTCTGCATGCAGGCGATGCGCTCCGGCTTCACCAGCGTGATGATGGACGGCTCGCTGCAGGAAGACGCGAAGACGCCGGCAAGCTACGACTACAACGTCGGCGTGACGCGGCGCGTCGTCGAGATGGCGCATGCCGTGGGTGTCTCCGTCGAGGGTGAGCTCGGCTGCCTCGGCTCGCTGGAGTCGGGCAGGGCGGGTGAAGAAGATGGCTCGGGCGCGGAAGGCCAGCTCACCCACGAGCAAATGCTGACCGACCCCGAGCAGGCGGCCGACTTCGTCGCGCAGACCGGCGTCGATGCACTGGCGATTGCGATCGGCACCTCGCACGGCGCCTACAAGTTCAGCCGCAAGCCGACCGGCGACATCCTGGCGATTGATCGCATCAAGCAGATCCATGCGCGCATCCCGAACACCCATCTGGTGATGCACGGATCCTCGTCGGTCCCGCAGGAATGGTTGGCCGTCATCCGCGAGCATGGTGGCCAGATCAAGGAGACCTACGGCGTCCCGGTCGAAGAAATCCAGGAGGGCATCCGCCACGGCGTGCGCAAGGTCAACATCGACACCGACATCCGCCTGGCGATGACCGGCGCGATGCGGCGGGCCATGGGCCGAGACACCGCCGAGTTCGACCCGCGCAAGTTCCTGAAGGACGCAATGACCGCCGCACGCGAGCTCTGCGTTGACCGGTTCGAGGCTTTCGGCTGCGCCGGCAGGGCGTCCGGGATCAAGCCCATCGGGCTGGAGCTCAGCGCGCGGCGCTACGCCTGATTCGCTGCTGGACGAACGCGCGCGCCGGCCCCCAGAATGGGCCCCAAGGCCGCCATGCGCGGCGACTCCGCTGGGGCCAATGGATGATCAGATCGACGGGCGCGACGCCGTGAACCCGCTGTTGCACGACGCCGCGCTGCGCGCCTCGCACTATCTTGCAGGCTTGGACGAACGCCCGGTGGGCCCGGGGGCTGACGCGGTCACGCGGCTCGCCGAGCTCGACCAGCCCCTGAACGAACACCCGCAGGCCGCCGACGCCGTGCTGCGGCGGCTGGACGAGTTCGGTTCGCCGGCCACGATGGCGAGCGCCGGCGGTCGCTTCTTCGGCTTTGTCGTCGGCGGCGCACTGCCGGTCACCGTCGCCGCCAACTGGCTGGCCACCGCCTGGGATCAGAACTCGGCCAATCCGACCGGCGCCCCCGCGACGGCCGCATTCGAATTTGTTGCGCTGCGCTGGCTGCGCGAACTGCTCGGCTTGCCGCCTGATGCAGCGG
>NZ_VIDT01000898.1 GCF_006519715.1 Ideonella azotifigens | reverse complement strand
AGCGCCAGTGGTTGTCGGTCAAGGTCAGCACCTCGCGCGCGCCGCGCAGGTCCGCATGGGCAACCAGCAGATCGATCAACCCGGCAGCGAGGTCTTCGTCCAGCGGCTCCTGCTGCCAGGCGGCGCGGGCGGCAGAAATGGCCGCAGCGGTGCGCCCTTGGGCTTGCAGCCAACGGCTCAGGGTGCGAACGCTGGCCAGGCCCGTCTGCCGCCAGCGTTGACGTTCTGGCCCCAGCCAGTCGTCGCCGGAGGTCAGGGCGTCTGTGGAAAAGCCTTCGAGCAGCGGGCTCAACCAGATCTGTGCATCCCCCAGGGCCGCAAGGCTGAGCTCTGCGTCGGCAGGGGCTTGCTGTTGCCACTCCCGCAGCAGGTGCAGGTCGACCAGCAACTGCGCGTGCGGTCGCAGCCGCACCTGCTGGCGCTCGACCTCCAGTGCCAGCCCAAGTGCCAGCGACCCCAGGCCCTGGCTCGCATCGGCCAGCAACTGGCGCAGGTTGGTCAGGGCGGCGGCTGCCGGCAGCGCCGGCCAGAGGCGCCCGGCCAGCACGCTGCGTGGCTGCCATTCGGCGGGGTGGCAGGCCAGGCAGGCCAGCAACAGCCAGGTCTTGCGATAGCGGAAACGAATGTCGCGTGCGGGCTCGCCCAGCCAGCTCAGGCGGGGCTGTCCCAGCAGGCGCAGCAGGCAATGGGTAGCTTTCAAGGTACAGCAGGGTTGGCGTGCGCGCCGCAGTATCTCTGCGCTTGGTCCTGTGGACGATCCCCAGGCTTGGGGTTGCGCGGTGCGTCAGCCGGGCTTTTGCGTTTGGCGCTCGCCCTTGGCGCTGGCTGCGGCCTCGCGCAGCTTGTCCTTCTTGCTCTTGCGCTTGCCCTTGATGCCGCCATTCGGGTCCAGCCCGGTGCCGGCGGGCAAGGGCATGTCGCCGCTGTCTTCCTCGGCCGGCGCAGCCGGCGCGGCATGGTGCACGTGCGGCTCGAAACCGGCGATCTGCTCACGTGGCACGCGTTGGCCCTGGCGGTTCTCGATCAGCCGGAAATGCGCTTCGGTGGCCGGCGTGATGAAGCTGATCGCTTCGCCTTCTGCGCCCGCGCGGCCAGTGCGGCCGATGCGGTGCACATGGTCCTCCGACGAGCGCGGCAGGTCGTAGTTGACGACCAGCGGCAGTGCGTCGATGTGCAGGCCGCGCGCGGCCATGTCGGTCGCCACCAGCACCTGCAGCTTGGCCTGCTTGAACGCATGCAGCATGTTCTGTCGCGCGCCCTGGCTCAGGCCGGCGTGGAACGGCTCGGCCGCCACGCCCGCCAGCGCCAGCTTGTGCGCCACCTTCTCGGCCGCATGCTGGCTGGCCACGAAGACCAGTGCACGCGCGTCCTGCTTCAGCTCGATGCGCTGGGCCAGCAGGTGGCGCAGCAGCGAGGTGCGGCGGGTTTCCTCGACCACCAGCGCGCGCTGGCGGATGTCCGGCCGCGCCGTGGTCAGGTTGCTCAGGCGGATCTGTTCAGGCTCTTGCAGCCACTGCTCCGCCAGCGTGGTGACGGCCGGCGGGAAGGTCGCCGAGCTCAGCACCGTCTGCCGCCGGGCCGGCAGCAGCGCCAGCACCTCGGCCAGCTCTTCCTCGAAGCCCAGCGCCAGCAGCCGGTCGGCCTCGTCCAGCACCAGCGTCTTGACTTGGCCCAGCGACAGCGCGTTGTGCCGCACCAGGTCCAGCAACCGCCCGGGCGTGGCGACAACGATGTCGGCCCCGCCGCGCAAGCCCATCATCTGCGGATTGATCGACACGCCTCCGAACACCACGGCGATCTTCACCAGCCCCGGCAGGCTGTGCGCCAGCTCGCGCAGCGTCTCGCCCAGTTGCAGGGCCAGCTCG
>NZ_VIDT01000897.1 GCF_006519715.1 Ideonella azotifigens | reverse complement strand
CAAGCTGGCCAAGCTGCCCGGTGCACGCAGCGGTGTCGCAGGCGCGCTGGTCAACGACAAGCTGACGGCTTATGGCGACGTCACCACCTACAACAACTTCTACGAGTTCGGCACCGACAAGTCCGACCCGAACCGCAACGCCGGCAGCCTGAAGCCGCGGCCGTGGACGGTGAGCATCGAAGGCATGGTCGCCAAGCCGCTGACGCTGGACCTGGATGCGCTGCTGAAACTGGCGCCAATGGAAGAGCGGGTCTACCGGCTGCGCTGCGTGGAAGGCTGGTCCATGGTCATTCCGTGGGTCGGCTATTCGCTGTCCGAGATCATCAAGAAAGCCCAGCCGCTGGGCAGCGCCAAGTTCGTGGAATTCACCAGCCTGGCAGACCCGAAGCAGATGCCCGCCCTGCGCGCTGGCGTGCTGGACTGGCCTTACGTCGAAGCCCTGCGCATGGACGAAGCGATGCACCCGCTGGCGATGATGGTCTTCGGCCTCTACGGCGAAGTGCTGCCGAACCAGAACGGCGCGCCGCTGCGGCTGGCCGTGCCCTGGAAATACGGCTTCAAGAGTGCCAAGTCCATCGTCAGGATCCGTTTCATGGACAAGGCACCCACCACCAGCTGGGAAGGCTCGGCGCCATCCGAATACGGCTTCTACTCCAACGTCAATCCACAGGTCGACCACCCGCGCTGGAGCCAGGCCACCGAGCGCCGCATTGGCGAAGACGGGCTGTTCGCGAAGAAGCGCGCCACGCTGATGTTCAACGGCTACGAAGCCCAGGTGGCATCGCTGTACGCCGGCATGGACCTGAAGAAGAACTTCTGATGGCGGCGACAGGCGTTTCTACGGCCGCGCGCCGCGCGCCGCCTAAGGGCCTGGTGCCGCGGCTCAATGGCTGGTTGCTGCACCCGGTCGTCAAGCCGCTGCTGTGGCTGTTGCTGGCCATGCCGGCCGGGCTGCTGCTCTGGGGCGCCATCCAGAACCAATTGGGACCGAACCCCACCGAGGCGCTGATCCGCGGCCTGGGTGACTGGACGCTGCGTTTGCTCTGCGTCACGCTGGCCATCACCCCGCTGCGCCAATGGACAGGCCTCAACAGCATCGTGCGCTGGCGCCGCAACCTGGGTGTCGCGACCTTTCTCTACGGCACGCTGCACTGGCTTTCATACGCCTGGTTCGACCAGAACCTGGACCTGCAGGCGCTGCTGCACGACGTGGCCAAGCGGCCCTTCATCCTCGTTGGCACTGCCGCCTGGCTGGCGATGCTGCCGCTGGCGCTGACCTCGTTCAACGCAGCCATCAAGCGCCTGGGCGGCAAACGCTGGCAGGCGCTGCACAAGACCATGTACGCGATTGCGCTGGGCGGCCTGCTGCACTTCTTCTGGCTGCGCGCCAGCAAGCACAACTTCGCAGAAGTCGCGGTCTACGCCACGGTCATCTTCTTCCTTCTGGGCTGGCGCGTGTGGCGCTGGCTGCGCAGCCGCCGGCCGGTCATGGCTTGACGCTGGCGACTGGCGAGGCAGGCAAAGCCTCCCAGCCGCCACCGAGGGCCATGAACAGTTGCACCTGGTCGTCGGCCAACTGCGATTCGGACGCGGCCAGCGCTGCGTCCGCACTGGCCAGCGAACGGTCTGCGTCCAGCGCATCGAGGTAACCGGTCTTGCCACCGCGGTAAAGCTGGGCGGACTGCTGTGCCACCTTGGCTGCGGCCTCGCGCGCAGCCGTCAAGGCCGCACGACGATCCAGCTCGCGGGCATAGGCGTTCAGCGCGGTTTCGGTTTCGCGCAAGGCCGTCAGCACGGTGCCGTCGAATTTCGCCAGCGCACCGCGCGTGCCGGCCTCGGCCTGCGCGATGCGGGCCTGCACCGCGCCG
>NZ_VIDT01000896.1 GCF_006519715.1 Ideonella azotifigens | reverse complement strand
CGCAGCCCGGCCATCGTCTCGCTGGACATTGCCCGCAGTGGCGCCTGGTTCTACCTGAAGCGCGAGCCCGGCGCGCGCGTGGCCAAGCTCTACACCCGCGCCAGTGCCAGCGCGCCCGAGCGCCTGCTGCTGGACCCGGAGAAGTGGGAGAAGCAGACGGGCGTGGCCCACTCGATCAACAACATCGCCGCCTCGCCGGATGGCAGGCACGTGGCCGCCGTCGTCTCCAAGGCCGACGCCGAGCTGGGCGACCTGCGCGTGTTCAGCACCAAGGACGGCCGCGACGAAATGCCGCCGGTGCCCGGCATCTGGGGCGAGATTCCCGGCATGTGGCTGCCCGACAGCCGCGGCCTGATCTACATGCGCGGGGCCGACGCGCTGACCCCGGGTGGTGCCGCCTTCGGCAAGATGCAGGCCCACCTGCGCCGCCTGGCCGGTGGCGAAGACGCCTTGCTGCTGGGCGCAGGCCAGGCAACAGCGGCCATGGGCCCGCAGATCCGCGAACGCGACTGGGTCTGGGCCGACAGCCAGAGCAACCCCGGTTTTGCCGTGCTGCAGCTGAGCGACGGGGTGGGCGCCAATGCCCGCGTGATGTTCGCGCCGCAAGAGGCGCTGCTGAAGCCCACTGCGGCGGCCGCCTGGCAGACCTTGTTCGGCGAGGACATCCGGGCACGCGGCGTGACGCAGCAAGGCCCGTGGGTCTACGCCCGCAGCGCGCAGGACGCGCCGCGCTACCAGGTGCTGCGCTACGACCTGCGTGCGCCGACTCAGCCGCCAGTGGCCGTGGTGCCGCAGCAAGTGGGCGTGATCGACGAGATCACTGCCGTGCAGGACGGGCTGTACTACATCGTGCGCCAAGGCTCGGTCAGCAAGCTGTACCGGCTGCCGCATGGTGCGGGTGTGGACAAGGCGGCCCAGGTGCAACTCCCGTTCGAGGGCGCGGTGTCATTCCTGGGCGCGCAACCGCACCGGCCTGGCGTGGTGGTCACGCTGCAAGGCTGGACCAAGGCGCTGCAGGCCTACGTGGTGCAGGACCTGCGCGCCACGGCCAGCCCGCTGATCCCACCCGACCGCAGCGGCATCGGCCAGGATTGGGTGTCGGAAGAAGCCACCTGCACAAGCCACGACGGGGTCGAGGTACCGATGTCGCTGATCTACAAAAAGGGCTTGGCCAAGGACGGCAGCCACATGACCGTGCTGGACGGCTACGGCGGCTACGGCATGGCCGAGACGGCCTACTTCAACCGCAAGCTGGACCCGTGGCTGCAGCGCGGCGGCATCTGGGTGGACGTGAAGCCGCGCGGCGGTGGCGCCTATGGCCACGAGTGGTACCAAGCCGGCGTAGGCGCCACCAAGCCCAACACCTGGAAGGACATGATCGCCTGCGCCAAGGCGGTGGTCGCGCGCGGCTACACCCGCAAGGACAAACTGGCCATCATCGGCACCAGCATGGGTGGCGTGGCCGTGGGCCGGGCCATCACCGAGGCGCCGGAGCTGTTTGCCGCCGCCGTGGTGCGCGTGGGCATCACCGACAGCGTGCGCTTCGTCGAAGCCACCGATAACGGCCCGAATCACGAGCTGGAAATGGGCTCGGTGAAAACCGAGGCCGGCATGCGCCAGCTGCTGGCCATGAGCACCTACGAACACGTGCAGCCCGGCACGCGCTACCCGGCCGTGCTGTTCACCACGGGCATGAACGACAAGCGCGTGGCACCGTGGATCTCGTTCAAGACCTTCGCCCGTTTGTCCGCTGCCACCGCCAGCGGCGCACCGGTGCTGCTGCGGGTGGAGACGGCCGGCGGCCACGGCGTGAGCCAGACGGCCGAGCAGCGCAACGCCGAACTGGCCGACGTGTTCGCCTTCCTGGCC
>NZ_VIDT01000895.1 GCF_006519715.1 Ideonella azotifigens | reverse complement strand
AGCTGCGGCAACCGCAGCTCGCTCAAGCGCCAGTCGGCAAAGCCTTGGCGCGCCAGCACGAAGGCCGTGGCCTGCTCGCGCGGCGTGCCGGGCTTGAGGGCATAGGCAACGAAGCGGTCGGCGCCTTCGCGTTCGGTCTGCCACTGCAGGCGCTCGCCTGCGGGCGGTGGCGCGGTGCCATCTGGCGACGAGGCCGAGGGCTTGCGGTGATGCAGCGAAGGCAGCAGCTTGCCGTCCTGCATCGCACGCATCACGGTCTCGGGGCGGACAAAGGCGTCGATGGCCTTGTCGGCGACGAACATGCCCAGCAGGCCGCCAATGGCCGAACCGACATTGTTGCCATCCGAGCCGCCCATCTGGTCGGCCAGCAGCGTCGAGACCTGGCCTTTCAGGCTTTCGCGCAAGCGCGGGTAGTCGACATGCGCATTGAAGCTGGCCGCATCACCGGACTTGGCGGCAGACTGCATCTGCCACAGCGTGAGCCAGGGCGATTCGTACCAGTAGACGGCCAGCGCGGCGGCAAACACCAGCGCCAGCGCGGCCCAGGTCTTGGTCTTCATGTCCAGGCCTGTTCCCTGCGAGCGCTCAGCGCCGCCCGCCACGGTTGCCACCACCACCACCGCCGCCGCCCCCACGGGCCTGCCACAGCGGCTTCTTGCCCTTGAGCTGGCGCTCGATGCCGTCGTTCAGCTCGCTGCGCAGCGCCACCACCTCTTCCAGGTGGCCGTAGATGCCGGGGAAGCGCAGGTCCAGCCACAGCCACAGCGTGCAGGCGCGCAGCGTCTGCTCCATGCGGTCCAGCCGGCTGAAGCCGTCGACCTGGCCGAGGAAGTCCGGCCGGCCGGCCTGGCCGGTGCGGGCGTGTTGCCAGGCCCAGCCGAAGAACTCCTGCACCAGCGATTCGGTGCGCGTGTCCACGGGCGCCTGGGCGTAGATGAAGCGCTCCTTCAGGCTCAGCGTGCCGGCGTTGTGGTCCAGCTCGGCGGCCAGCGCCAGCATCTGCTCCAGCTCGGCCACCTGGAAGTGCGCGTTGTCCAGCTCCAGCTGGGCCATGAACACGCTCAGCACCTCGTGCAGCTTCTGCTTGCCCAGGCGCTGCGAGATGGTGCTGACGTGCCACCAGTTCGGCGCCACCGGTGCCTTGAAGTGCAGCGGCGCACGCGGCGTGCGGGGCAGCAGTTCCTTCAGCGAACGCGCCGCACCCGGCTCGGCTTCGTGCAGCACACCGGTGAAGCCTTCTTCGTGGATGCCGTAGCGGCCCGCGCGGCCGGCGATCTGGTGCACCTCGGACTCGCTGAGCACCCGGTCGCCCACGCCATCGAACTTGGTCATGGTGGAGAACAGCACGCGGCGGATCGGCAGGTTCAGGCCCATGCCGATCGCGTCCGTTGCCACCAGGATGTGCGACTCGCCAGTGGCGAAGCGCTCGGCCTCGCGGCGCCGCACCTCGGGCGGCAGCGCGCCGTAGATCACCGAGACCGGGTGGCCGTTGGCGCCGATCTGGTCGCGCAGCATCAGCACCTCGCGGCGGCTGAAGGCCACCACCGCATCGCCCTTCTTCAGCGCCGGAATCGGCACCGGTGCCTTCAGCAGCTCCACGTGCTGCTTGCGCTCGAACTGCCGGATGACCGGGCTCTCTCCGCACAGGCCCAGCAGGCTCTCGATGGCCGGCACCGCATAGGCCGAGCAGATGATGATCAGCTCTCGCGCCGGCACGCCGACGATGGCCTGGGTCCAGGCCCAGCCGCGCGAGGCGTCGAAGATCATCTGCGCTTCGTCGATCACGGCCACGTCCACCGCGTCGCGCGTGCCGACCATCTCGATGGTGCTGGAGACCACGCGCGCGCCGTTGGCCGGCACGTTTTCCTCG
>NZ_VIDT01000894.1 GCF_006519715.1 Ideonella azotifigens | reverse complement strand
CTGGGCCAGCCGCTGGTCTGCGTCGAGGCGATGAAGATGGAGATGTGGCAACACGCCCGCGCCGCAGGCACGGTGCGCGCGGTGCACGTGGCACCCAAGGCCTCGGTGCGCAGCGGCGCGCTGCTGGTCGAGCTGACCCTGGAGGCGTCTTGAGATGAACGACAACGTGATCCTCACCTGCGCGCTGACCGGCGTGCTGACCGACCCCAGGCAACACCCGGTGCCGGTGACGCCCGCGCAAATGGCCGCCGAGGCGCGCGACGCCTTCAACGCCGGGGCCTCCGTCATGCATGTGCACCTGCGCCAGCAGCAGGACGGCATGGGCCACTGGCCCAGCTGGGATCCGGACGTGGCGGAGGCGGTGACCGCCGCGATCCGCACCGCCTGCCCCGGCGTCATCATCAACCTGACCACCGGCGTGATCGGCCCGGACATCAGCGGCCCAGCCGCCTGCATCCGCCGCGTGAAGCCGGAGATCGCCGCCTGCAACGCCGGCAGCCTGAACTACCTGAAGCTCAAGGACAACGGCCAGTGGGCCTGGCCGCCCATGGTCTTCGATAACCCGGTCACCAAGGTCCAGCAGTTCCTGGACGTGATGGCCGAATGCGGCACGCACCCCGAGTTCGAATGCTTCGACGTCGGCATCGTGCGCTCGGTCGCGATGTTTGTGAAAAGCGGCATGGCGCCCGCCGGCCACCCGGTGGACGTGAACTTCGTGATGGGCGTGGCTTCCGGCATGCCGTGCGACGCCGACCTGCTCGCGCTGCTGCCCCGCTGGCTGCCCGACGGCGCGCTGTGGCAGACCACGTTGATCGGCCGCGCCGAGATCTGGCCGGTGCACCAGAAGACCGCCGAGCTCGGCGGCATGCTGCGCACCGGCCTGGAAGACACCTTCTACCTGCCCGACGGCAGCCGCGCCAGCGGCAACGGCGCGCTGATCCAGCACCTCGCCGCCTGCGCCGAGCGTGCCGGCCGCAAAGTGGCTTCGCCCGCCATCGCCCGTGAATTGCTGGGCTTGCCGGCAGCTTGACGCTGCCCCGCCCATGACTGTGACATTGCACAACCGTTCACGCCCGTCGTTGATGCGGAGAACCAGCAACGCAGTGGCCGCATTTGCCGTTCTGGGCGATTGAGGCGGTTCACCTGCTGCGCCACAGCGCCCACAGCATCAGGTCGGCCAGCAGCAGAGTGGTCACCCCCTGCAGCGCCAGGAAACCCTGGCCCAGCGCTGTGGTTGCAAACGCAGCGCCAAAAGCAACCCAGGCGCAGTCCAGCGTCCAGCCCAGGTTCAAGAGCGCCACGGCCCACAGCAACGGCCGAGGCAGCCGCTCACGCGTGGCCAGCCAAGCCAGCGCCGCCACCCATGCGAGCAGGAACAGCCCGGCGCCGAACAGCAGCGCGGTGGGCAGGCCGGTGAGCCCGCCCAGCCAGTTGGATGCGACCAGCATCGGCAGCGCGCTGGCGGCGCTGAGCGCGGCGTCCACCTTCAGCAGGCGACGAAGAAAGGCCGTCTGCGGCGTGGCGCGTTCGGCGGCCGGGAAGGCAGAGGTCGAAGAGATCGTGGTCATGGCAAGACTCCTTCAAAGTGGATGAGGACAACGGCTTTGATGCTGAGCGCCAGCCCGCCCCGTGGCGATGACCTCCCAGGTCATGGCCGCTGGCATGCAGGCGCGCTAAGGTGGCGGCCATGCTTGCTTCCTCTTCCTCCCCTTCCCAGGCGGCCCCGGTCGGCACGCTGCTGCGCGAATGGCGCCAGCGCCGCCACTGGAGCCAGTTCGAACTGGCCGACGAGGCGGGGTTGTCCACCCGCCACCTGAGCTGCCTGGAAACCGGCCGCGCGCTGCCCAGCCGGCAGATGCTGCTGCGCCTGACCGAG
>NZ_VIDT01000893.1 GCF_006519715.1 Ideonella azotifigens | reverse complement strand
GGCTGACGCGCACGGCGCTGTGCGTGGAAGTGCGCGACCCGCGCCGCGCCAACGGTCCGAAGGCCGAGAAGGTTGGCCAGGCCACTGGCGTGCTGTACGTGTTCATGCCGCCGCTGCAGCTGCTGGAGGACTACCTGGCGCTGGTGGCCGCGGTGGAAGCCACGGCGGCCGAGCTGGGCGTGAAGATCGTGATGGAAGGCTACCCGCCGCCGCGCGACCCGCGCCTGAAGCTGCTGCAGGTCACGCCGGACCCGGGCGTGATCGAGGTCAACATCCACCCGGCGCAAAGCTGGAAGGAACTGGTCGCGCACACCGAGTTCCTCTATGACGCGGCCTGGCAGTCGCGCCTGTCGTCCGAGAAGTTCATGGTCGACGGCCGGCACACCGGCACCGGCGGCGGCAACCACTTCGTGATGGGCGGCGCCACGCCGGCCGATTCGCCGTTCCTGCGCCGGCCCGAACTGCTCGCCTCGCTGCTGGGCTACTGGCACAACCATCCGTCTTTGAGCTACCTGTTTTCTGGCCTGTTCATCGGCCCGACCAGCCAGGCACCGCGCGTGGACGAAGCCCGCAACGACCAGCTGCGCGAGCTGGAGATTGCGCTCGGCGAAATCTTCCGCCTGACCGACGCGGCCCAGGCCGGCGGCCCGGCCGTGCCGCCCTGGACGGTGGACCGCGCGCTGCGCAACGTGCTGGTCGACGTGACCGGCAACACCCACCGCAGCGAGTTCTGCATCGACAAGCTCTATTCGCCCGATTCGGCCACCGGCCGGCTGGGCCTGCTGGAGCTGCGCGCCTTCGAAATGCCGCCGCATGCGCGCATGAGCGTGGTCCAGCAGCTGCTGCTGCGTGCGCTGGTGGCGCGATTCTGGCAGCAGCCCTATCGCGCGCCGCTGGTGCGCTGGGGCACCGAGCTGCACGACCGTTTCCTGCTGCCGACCTTCGTGCAGATGGACTTCGACGACGTGATGGAGGACATGCAGCAGGCCGGCTACGCCTTCGACGGCGGCTGGTTCGCACCGCACTTCGAGTTCCGCTTCCCCAAGGTCGGCGAGTTCGCTGCGCGTGGCCTGCACCTGACGCTGCGCAACGCGCTCGAGCCCTGGCATGTGATGGGCGAAGAGGGCAGCGCTGGCGGCACGGTGCGCTACGTCGACTCCTCGCTGGAGCGGCTGGAGCTGAAGGTCAGCGGCCTGATCGACACGCGCCACCGCATCACCGTCAATGGCGTGACGGTGCCGCTGCAGCCGACCGGCGTGGCCGGCGAGTTCGTGGCCGGCGTGCGCTACCGCGCCTGGCTGCCGCCTTCGGCGCTGCACCCCAGCATTGGCGTGCAGGCGCCGCTGACGGTGGACGTGGTCGACACCTGGATGAACCGTTCGCTGGGCGGCTGCCAGTATTTCGTCGCCCACCCGGGCGGCCGCAACTACGACACCTTCCCGGTGAACGCCTTCGAGGCCGAGAGCCGCCGCCTGGCGCGCTTCTCGCCGCTGGGTCACACCAGCGGCCCGGTGGAGGCGCCCGAAGCGCAACGCAGCCAGGAGTTCCCGTTCACCCTGGACTTGCGGCGTGCCTGGCGCTGAGCCGCGCAGCGAGGTGCGCGCGGCGCGGTGCCGTGAAATCCGCCCCGTGCGCGAGGGCCAGCACGTAGCTGGCCCCGGGCCGGGGCAGGGCATGATGTCGAGATGTCCGTGAGCTTGCTGTCTTCCTCTCCGCTCAACCCGGCCGGTTCGTCCGCGCAGCCGCAGCAATCGCTGCTGCCAGACGAACTGCCGGACGCGCTGGCCTTTGTGCAGGCCGCAGCGCAGCGCAGCGACGACGGCCATTTCGACGAGTTGCACGCGCAGCCTGCCGGCACGCCAGAAGCTGGCACGCCG
>NZ_VIDT01000892.1 GCF_006519715.1 Ideonella azotifigens | reverse complement strand
CGCGCCGCACCTGCGGCCATGGCCTTCTTCTCGCCGCACGACATGGGCTACGACCGCATCGCGCTGAGCAATGCCTCACCGTCCCACGCCAGCTGGGGCCATGAAGACCGCTCGCTGGCCTTCCGCATCCCGGCCTCCGGCGCCAGCGCGCGCCGCATTGAAAACCGCCTGCCCGGTGGCGATGCCAACCCCTACCTGACGGTGGCCGCCACGCTGGGCCTGGGCCTGCTGGGCCTGCAGGCGGCCGAGCCACCGATGGATGACAGCGACGAGCTGCTGCGCCTGCCACGCAGCCTGCCCACCGCGCTGGACGCGCTGCATGCCAGCCAGGCCCTGCGCGAACTGCTCGGCGACCCGCTGGTTAACGCCTTCATCGCCATCAAGCGCCACGAACACGCCGAACGCGCCGCGCTGGCCCAGCCGCGCGAGCAGTGGGACCTGACCCACCTGCTCGAACTGGGCTGAGAGGCTGAGGCGCGGTTCTCGGGTTCAGCTGCTCATGCTGCGCCGCTCTCCACGCCCTTGAAAACCAGTGCCATCGACAGCTTGAGGTCAATGCTGCCAAGCACCAACTCACCGGTCCCGGTCTGGTCGGTCAGCAACCAGGCGCCGGCCTCGGCCAGGGTGAAGACCTCCACCTGGCGCTTGGTCGTGTCGATCAACACGTACTCGCGCAGTGAAGGCAGTGTGCGGTAGAGGATGAACTTGTCCCGCTTGTCGTAGCCCCTGGTGCTTGGCGACAGCACTTCGATGACGAGCTTGGGGTCGGTGATGGTCTGCTCGTCGCCGGCCTCGGCCTTGCCGCAGGTGACCATCACGTCGGGGTACAGGAAGCCCTCGGAAAGTTCTGCCTTGACGTTCTCGGCAAAGACCTGGCACGGCGTGCCGTCCAGGTGGTCGCCGATGCGGCTGGCCAGGTTCAGGATGACCCGGTTGTGGCGCAAGGTTCCGCCGACCATGGCATAGGTCTCGCCTCGGTAGAACTCATGCCGTTCCGGCTGTTCCTCCTCCCAGGCGAGGAACTCTGCCATCGTCATCTTGTGCAGTGGCATGCCCATTCGCGTGGCCCTCATGGTTGGAAGTCACTGAGCCCCAGCATAGCGCGGCCCTGAACCTCTCATCAAGACAGACTGAGCCCGGGCCGCGGCAACGCCAGCCACTCGCGCACGCTGCGGCGTTGCCACTGCCGCGTCGCATAGGCCGCCAGGTGGGCCGGCACCGGGTCGCCGTGCATTACCAGCCGGTTCAGCATCAGTGCCAGGTCCAGGTCGGCCAGGCACCACTCGCCGAACAGGTCGTCGCTGTGGCCGTGCAGCAGCGTGTCCGCGACGCTGAACAGCTTCTGCGCAGCCGCTTCGGCTTCGACCGACAGCGGGGCACGGCGCTGGGCGAAGAAGATCACTTCGGTGGGGCGTTCGACGCGGATCGGCATCAGGTCGCTGCGCAGCCAGGCCTGCACCTGGCGAGCGTGCGCACGCTGCCGCGGCGAGGTGGGGTAGAGGGCAGGGCCTGCGGCGGTGTCTTCCAGGAACTCGGTGATGGCCGAGGACTCGGCCAGGTTGAAGCCATCGTCCTCGATCAGCGTGGGCACGCGCTGGGTCAGCAGCGTGCCGGCCAAGGTCGCGGCCTTGTGGGCGTCTGCGCCCAGGTCCACGGTGTGCATCTCGAAGGGCAGTCCTTTTTCATGCAGGGCCACGAAGACCGACATGGCGTAAGGGCTGGCGTACTGGGCATCGACGTAGAGCTGGCGCATCAAATGGCGCGCGGCGCCCTGGGCGCCGCGTCTGTCAAAACGGAGGGAAGGCCAGCGTAGCACCGGCAGCCCTCGCGGGCGGCCAGTGCTTTGCCTGCCTTTCAGCGCCCGCGGCCGCGCAGCAGGCC
>NZ_VIDT01000891.1 GCF_006519715.1 Ideonella azotifigens | reverse complement strand
CCCACGCTGTATGCGCCGGGCACCGGCACCGTCACGCTGAAGGTGCATGCCGGCGACGCGGTGCAGAAGGGCCAGGTGCTGGCCAGCATCGACAGCCCGGCGCTGGCCAGCCGCGTGGCGCAGGAACAGTCCCAGGCCGACGCATTGCAGGCCGACGCCAAGCGCGCCGAGGTGCAGCTGCGCCAGCAGCGCTCGGTGCTGCAAAGCGCCTGGGAAAACGCCCGCATTGACGCGCAGACGGCCGAGAACGACCTGGTGCGCCAGCAAAAGGCCTTCGAGGCCGGCGCCGCCTCGGGCATGCAGGTCGAACATGCCAAGGACACGCTGGACAAGGCCAGGATCACGCTGTCGCATGCCAAGGAAGGCATGGGCCTGAACGACGACAGCCTGCAGTTCGACCTCAAGGCCAAGCAACTGGCCTACGAGCGTCAGCGCCTTGCCGTGACTGAGCTGTTGCGCCAGCAGAGCGAGCTGCAGGTGCGCTCGCCGGTGGACGGCCAGGTCGGCCAGCTCTTCGTGGCCGAACGCGCCACCGTGGCGCAGGACGCGCAGCTGCTGTCGGTGATCGACCTCTCTGCGCTGGAAGTGCAGATGCAGGTGGCCGAGAGCTATGCCCGTGAACTCTCGGTTGGCATGCCGGGCGAGGTCGCCGGCAACGGCAAGACCTGGCGCGCCGAGGTCAGCGCGGTGTCGCCCGAAGTCGTCAACAACGAGGTCGCCGCGCGGCTGCGTTTCGTCGGCGAGCCGCCCAGCGCGCTGCGCCAGAACCAGCGCCTGTCGGTGCGCGTGCTGCTGGACAAGCGCGACAGCGTGCTCACAGTTCGCCGCGGCAATTTCGTCGAACAGCTCGGCGGCCAGTTCGCCTACGTGGTGCGCGACGGCATGGCCATCAAGCAGCCGGTGCGCCTGGGCGCACGCGGCATCGACCAGATCGAGATCACGCAGGGCCTGAACGTGGGCGACCGCGTGATCGTCTCCGGCACCGACGCGCTGCAAGGCGCCGAGCGCGTGCCACTTTCTCCCTGATTCCTTTCACCCTTTTCCTTCAATCCCATCAGGAGCCCGCATGCTGAAGATGACTGGTTTGTCCAAGGTCTACCGCACCGACATGGTCGAGACCTATGCCCTGCGAGACTTCAACCTCGAGGTCAAGGCCGGCGAATTTGTCGCCGTCACCGGTCCGTCCGGCTCGGGCAAGACCACCTTCCTGACCATTGCCGGCCTGCTGGAAGCCTTCAGCGGCGGCCGCTACGAGCTGGACGGCGTGGACGTCAGCAAGATGGGCGACGACGCCCGCTCGCAGATCCGCAACCAGAAGATCGGCTTCATCTTCCAGGCCTTCAACCTGATCCCGGACCTGCGCGTGGCCGACAACGTGGAAGTGCCGCTGCGCTACCGCGGCCTGCCCGCGGCCGAGCGCAAGCAGCGCGTGATGCAGGCACTGGAGCGCGTGGGCCTGGCCTCTCGCGCCCGCCACTACCCGGCCGAACTCTCTGGCGGCCAGCAGCAGCGTGTGGCGATTGCCCGGGCGCTGGCCGGCAGCCCGCGCCTGTTGCTGGCCGACGAGCCCACCGGCAACCTCGACAGCCAGATGGCCCGCGGCGTGATGGAGCTGCTCGAAGAGCTGCACCGCGAAGGCGCCACCATCGTGATGGTCACGCACGACCCGCAGCTCGCCGCCCGCGCCCAGCGCCATGTGCACGTGATGGACGGCCAGGTGCTGGACCTGACGCTGGCGCGCGAGGCAGGCCTGGAGCCCGGCCGCGCCGCCGCGGCATTGGCTTGAACGGACACCACAATGCCTCGTTCGTTTCGCCTCGCTGCCGTCTGCCTGGCCGCCTGGGCGCTGACCACCGCAGCGCTGCCGGCCTCGGCCGCCGACCTG
>NZ_VIDT01000890.1 GCF_006519715.1 Ideonella azotifigens | reverse complement strand
GTGGTCAGGTCGATGCGCCAGGGCAGCAGCGTCGCGTAGTCGTCGGCCGTCCTGGCCATCGGCAGGGCCTTGAACAGCGAGCGCAGGTAGCGGTAGCCGTCGATGCCGTTGACCCGGCAGGTCTGCAGCAACGAGTACAGGTTCGCACTGGCGTGGGCGCCGGCCACGGTGTCGGAGAACAACCAGTTGCGCCGGCCCACGCAGAACGGCCGGATGGCGTTCTCTTGCACGTTGTTGTCGATGCTGTAGCGCCCGTCCTCGACGTAGCGCTTGAGCTTGTGCCACTGCCCGGCCGTGTAGTGCAGCGCCTTGCCCAGCAAGCTCTGGGGCAGCACGCTGTGCAGGTTGGCCAGCAGCAGTTGTTCGATGTCCTGGAGCACCAGTGCGCTGTCGTGCTGGCGTCGCCGTGTGCGCTCGGCCGGGTCCGCGCCATCGCGCTTGGCCTGGGCCTCGACGTGATACAGCTTGCCGATCAGCGCGATGAAGCGTGCTGCCAGTTGGTCTGGTCCGCGCTGGTTCTTGGGGCATGCCTGCAAAGCGTCGTGGAAGTAGCGCCGGCAGTGCGCCCAGCAAGCCAGGTGAACGAGACCTTGCGCCTGAGCCACCCTGTCGTAGACGTCATAGCCGTCGGTCATCAGCACCGCACCGGCACGGATGCCGGCGTACAAGGTCATCGCGTTGGCCGCCGAGCGGCTGGGCGAGTAGCTGAACAGCCGGAT
The DNA here is from genome assembly GCF_006519715.1 of Ideonella azotifigens. Taxonomy (GTDB): domain Bacteria; phylum Pseudomonadota; class Gammaproteobacteria; order Burkholderiales; family Burkholderiaceae_C; genus Ideonella; species Ideonella azotifigens. The sequence goes on along the minus strand of NZ_VIDT01000890.1, from coordinate 1,168 downwards.
CGGCGGCCCGGTGCCGTCGCGGCCCGAGCCGTCGGTCATCTGCGCCCAGACGTAGCTCTTGGCCTGTGCGCTGCGCCCGGGCTCCTTGAGCACCTGCAGTTCGGTCTCGTCGCCGAACACCAGTGGTGCGTCCAGCAGTTCGTCGCGCAGCAGGTTCACCACCGGCTGCACGGCCTGGCCCACCCGCACGATGCTGCCGGCCAAGGTGTTGCGCGAGATGTCGGTGCCGCCGAAGCGGCCCAGCAGCGCCGCCTGGCGGTACAGCGGCAGCCCGTCGAGGTACTTCGCCTGCGGGATGATGTCGAGTTGCTCGGTGGCCTCTACGCCGATCTCGCGCAAGGCCGCGCCGTCGTGCGGGCACACGCGCTCGCCCTCGGGCAGTTCGTGGCGCACCACCTCGCGCGGCAGCGCCGGGTCCAGCGGCTTGCGCCCGCGCTTGGCGCGCTGGTGGCCGGGCACGTCGACCTTGTCGGCGTCAGGGATCTCTTCGGCAGCCGGCTCGGCCTGCGCCCCCAGGCTCTCGGCCTCGTCGAAGAACATGTCCTTCTGGTGCTGGCCGGTGACCTCGCTGCTGGCGGCGAACAGCTGGCGCTTGAACTTGTTGAGCTGTTCCTTGAGCAGGTCCCGCTCGGTGCGCACGATGCGCAGCTCCCCGGTGGTCGTGCGCAGCTCACCAGCCAAGGCTTCGTTGTGCTGGCGCGCATCGGCCAGCGCCTGCTGCAGGGCGTTGAACTGTTCGAGGGTGGGCATGTTGACCATCTGCCCGGCAGTGTCCCAGCCCATGGTCGGCTACGCCATTCGGATGTGCCGCAATGGCGCGACACCACCGGCATGATCTCAGCCGACCCGCTCGTACAAGCGCCGCGGGTGCCGCTGCACCACGCCGATGTCAATGCCTTCGAGCAGCCAGTGCAACTGCTCCACCGTCAGCGTGGGCACGTCCTGCTCGCTGGGCCAGATGAACCGGTCCTGCTCCAGCCGTTTGAGCAGCAGCCAGAAGCCGTTGCGCTCCCAGCCCAGCACCTTGACCCGGTTGCGCTGGCGGTTGCTGAACACGTAGACACACGCGGCGAACGGGTCCAGCCCGAGTGCTTGCTGCACCAGGGCAGCCAGGCCGTTGATGTTGAGCCGGAAGTCCACTGGCGCGCGGTGCAGGTAGACCTTCAGC
>NZ_VIDT01000089.1 GCF_006519715.1 Ideonella azotifigens | reverse complement strand
GCCAGCGGAAACACTGACGGACATGCCCATGGCCGCGCTGCCGCCGAACCGCGTGCTGCTGGCCAACCCGCTGCAAGGTCTGCAAGCGCTGGCCATGTTGCAGCTGGCGCAGCCCGATTGGGGCCTGCGCGTCGGCCGGTTGGTGGATGCCTTGCCCAATGCCGCGCTGCGCCGCGCCTTCCACCTGTGGCTGCACCGCCTGCTGCCGCGCGTCTGGGAAGGCGGCCGCCCGACCACGCCGGTGCAATGGCGCGAGCGGCTGGAAGATGCTGCATTGGATGGCAAGGTGCTGGTTGCCTGGCAACGCTTTGCTTCGCAGTTGAGCGCGACGCAAACAGAGGCTTTGCTGAATCAGGTCAGCCGGCTGCGGCTACCAGGCTGGCAGGTGCTGGACCACGCAGCCGGCACCGTCGATGCAAGCGCCAGTCCGGTTCGGCATCCAGCCGCCGCGGGTGCCGCGCTTCACTGAAGGTGGCCGCCTGCTCAGGCGTAGGTCTGCAGCGCGCGGCCTTCGGCGTCGTCCAGGTGCGGCAAGGTGTTGAAGCTCAGCAGCAAATGGCCGCGATGACCGGCGACCAGCTCGGTGACGGCGCTGTTGCGAATGCGCAGGTTCAGCTCGACGATGGCGGCTGAAGAGGCGCCGAGCAAATGGCCCACGGCGACCGAGATCGGCCCGCCGCTGGAAACGATCAGCACCTGACCTTCGTGGTGGGTTTGCGCATCGCGCAGCGCGAGCTGCACGCCGTCGACAAAGCCGCGGTAGGTCGGCATGCCTTCGGGCGAGCTTTCACCCTGCATCCAGGCCAGCAGCCCCTGGCGCAGCAGCCGGAAGTGAGCCCGCACCGCGTCGGGTGTGCCCACTTTCGGCAATTCGCCGGTATGCACTGCACGCACCAAAGCTTCGGGCAGGTACTCGTCCAACCCGGGTCGCATGCGCGGGGTCAACGGCGTGCCCATGCCTTTGGCGATGGCCGCCAGCGACTGTGCATGGCGCTTCAGCGTGCCGGTGTAGACCGCGTCGAAGCGCTGGCCACGCGCCGCGAAGTAAGCCCCCAGGCGCTGGCATTGCTGCTCGCCTAGGGGGCTCAGCTGGTCATAGTCAGCCGCGCCGAACGAGGCTTGGCCATGGCGAACGAGGTAGACACTTCCCATGGCGGCAAGTGTGCGCCTGTGGCGCTCCGGCAGCTGTCACGCGGGTGACCTGCCGAAATACCCGCAGGCTCAGCTCACGCCCAGGCTGCGCAGGAAGTTCTCGACAGTGTCGGTGTACGCACCCGGCTCACCCAGCTTGCCGTTGATGTCGCCATGGTTCATGCCCTGCGGCAGCACCGTGGCCTTGCCGCCCAGAGAGATGACCTTCTGCGCAAAGGCCTGGGCCTGTGGGCAGGAGTCGGCGCGGCCGGTGCCGCAGACCATCAGCACCGGGCCCGGCGGCGCCTTGGTCAGGCGGTGGTACGGCGAAACCTGGCGCCAGAAGTTCGGGTCGCTGCCGAAGACCTTGTCATAGAAGCTGTAGTGCTTGTCTTCCATGGTCTTGACCACGTCCATCGATGCACTGTCCAGCGACACGGTACCAAGCCAGGGTTTGGCCCCGGCGCCGTAGGCGATCTGCGGGTCGGCCGAGAGCAGCGTCACCAGATGTGCACCGGCCGAATGGCCCATCAGCACAAAGCGGGAGGCATCTGCCCCCCAGCTGACTGCGTTGGCCTGGGCCACGGACAGGGCCTTGGCGACGTCGCGGGCCTGCTGGTCGACAGGCGAATTCGGCAGCATCGGGTAGTTGACCGACACGATCACATAGCCCTTGGGCAGCCATCGCGCGGCCTTGTTGATGATGACCTTGGACATGCCCTTGTCACCGACCATCCAGGCGCCACCGTGCACCATGAAGATCACCGGCGCCAGCCCCGTGTGCTGGGGGATGTAGATGTCCATCTTCTGCGCCGGATCGCTGCCGTAGCTGAAATCCTTCTCCAGACGCGCGCCGGGCGGCAGCGGCACGGGCAGCATCTGCCCTTCCATTGCCGCGGCGCCACCTTCTTGCGCCTGCTCCAGCTTGCGCGTCAGCATGCGGTCGACGATGGCGTCTTTCAGGGGGCCAGCAAAGACAGGCATCAGCAGACTCGCGCCCAATGCGGCCAGGCCGCCCCGCAGGATGAATCGTTTTCGGACCAGGGACATGGTTCGTTCTCCAGGGTGCTTGCATGAGGAAGCGCCGGGCCGCTCCCAAGCTTCCTCATCCCCCTCGGGGGGCCTGCAGCGAAGCGGCAGGTTTGGGGGTATGCACTCGCAACGTCCCAGCGGGCGAAGATGGTTGACACGGTGACGAACTGTTTCGCTTCAGTCGCGCGGGCTGCCCAGGAACACCTCGCAGCCACCTCGCGGATTGGGGATGTAGCGGTCACCGTTGAGCGGCATGATCTTCGGACCAAACGGATTCGCGGTGCCGATGAACATCCCGTGGGGGGTAGAGATCAGCGTGCGCAGGCCCATGTTGTACGGGTTGCCCATGCCATCGGTGGTGACCGGCACCCAGTTCTTGCCGTCGCAGGTGCGATAGAGGTCGAAGCCCGAGGAATGGTCCAGCAGGAACTGCGGCGTCAGCTTGTTGATGATGGTCGTGAACGCTTCCGGCCAACGCCGCCGGTTGGCATAACCCAGCACCGAGCTCCACTCGAAGGTGCCCATGTACAGCCAGCCATCATGCACGCACATGCGCCAGAAGTAGCCGTTGAAGAAATTGTCGAACCCCGGCAGGTAGCCAGACAGCGCTTCCTTGCGACCCAGCGGCGTGTCGCGCGTCTCACCAACCAGCAGGTCCCAGCTGCCATCCGGCGCAATGCGCAGCAGCTCAGGCGGCGCAGGGCCGATGCGGTTTTGGGTGTCCACCCCCCCGCCCTGGATGCCACCGCCCACATAGAGGTGCCCCTTGAACGGGTACAGGCTGAGCACGCACTGGTTCAGCGGGCCGCGGTAGGCCCCCTTCTCGATCACGCGCTCCCAGTGGTAGGGCTTCTCCCCTTCCACCGTGCTGCGCCAGATCTGGAAGCCTTCCAGATTGAAGGTGCCGATGTAGAGATGGTCACCGAAGCCACACATCTCGAAGATCGTTTTGTTGCCGGAATCGCCGAAGCCGAAGTCCGATACCGGCTCCCATTCGCCGCTGGCGGGGTCGGTGCTCTCGTAGACCACCGAGTGGCCGGAGACGTTCGGATTGCCGCCGCGCGAGCCAGCCGGCGTCGTGAACATGCGGCCCTTGAACGGGACCATGGTGCGGATCGTCGTGACCGGCAGGCCCAGGCCGGGCTCGCAGGTCGGCTCGAAGTGATGCCCGTCGGTCGAGCGCAGGATGTTCGGGCCGGGGCCGCGCGCGGGCGACCAGGTGCTGACGTACAGCTCGGGCTCGTTCGGCCTGCCAGGCGGGGTGTAGACCACCATGCCGCGGAAACCCAGCTCACGCGGGATCAGCTTGCCATGGCTGCCGACGATCATCGGCGCCTTGAAGCGCTTCTCCCACACGCCTTCGTGCGGGTCGTAGCACCAGATCTCGGCACCCATGTCCAGATCGAACGGACTCTCGGGGCACTCCACCGGCCAGATGTCCATGCCGATCGGCAGGCGGGCCTTCATGAACGGGAAGTTGCCCCGCGTGGTCGCCACGTACAGCCGGTCCTTGTACCAGGCCATCGAATGCGCATAGGCATTCAGGCCATCGCCAAAACCACCGTGGGCAACCAGTTTGAAATCGCGTTGACCGAGTCCGGGATGAACGCCGAGCTTGTTCTTATTGCGAGACTGCACTGAGTTGTTCCGTTGCCATCGCGGCAATGAAAGAAGCCAGGACCTGTTCGGCCTCGGCTCGGCTGGCCGCAGGGCCGACACGGGCGTGCTCCCGGGTCGTGAAATACCAGGCTTCGCCAGCCTGGAAAATGCGGTCGCTGCGGAAGAAGTTGCGCTTGGGCTCGCCGGTGCGCAGCTCGTGGCGCACGCCAAACTCGCCGCCCCAGAAGCGGTTGCAGCCGGAAATCAGTTCCTGCGGCCGGGACGACGGGAAGAAATGCCCGCCATCGCGCACGCGGCGGAACACCGCGTGGCCCCAGACTTCCAGCAATTCGCGGCCGGTCAGCCGGGCTTGCGAATGGTCGCCGTACATGGCCATGATGGGGAACTGCAGCTTGCGCAGTTCGTCCAGCCGCAGCCCGTCGTCGCCCATCAGTTCGGTGCAGGCCTTGGTCTGGTCCATCAGGCGGATCCACTGGCTGGCCGTGCGGTTGCCGTACTTGCCGATGAACGGGCTGACCATCTCCTGCAGCACCGCGGGCACTTCCTCACTGCGCAGTTGCAGGTGGGCCACCTCGGTCAGCAGCTTGTAGCCGAAATACGGGTCGCGGGTGTCCAGCCCGATGCCGTGCTCGTCCAGCACGGCCTGCATCTTGGTGCCGAACTGGCCGGCTTCCCAGTGGTGTTCGTGGCGAGCGGCTGCGATATGGGTGTCTGCCAGCACCAGGCTGCTGAAGCGGTGCGGCGCCAGGCAGGCGGCGTTCAGCGCCACCACGCCGCCGTAGCTGTGGGTCAGGAAATGCGCCTTGCGGATGCCCAGGTGGTCCATCAGGCCCAGCAGGTCTTGCGCGAGGTCGGGCGGCTCGTAGCCGCTTTCGGTCATCTCCGAGCGACCATGGCCGCGCAGGTCGAACAGCGTGACGCGGAAACGCTGCGAGAAAACAGGCGCGTAGTGGAAGTACCAGAAGGCCATGTTGGTGGCCAATCCGTGCACCATGATGAGGTCTTCGACCTCATCGGTGGCATCTTCCGGCGCCATCTGAACATAGTTCAGCCGGGCTCCATTGACTTGAGCGACAGGCATGGCAATTACTCCGAAAGGCTCAACATCTGCGGTCGCATCACGAACCGGTGGTACGCGGCAAGCTTGCGCTCACGTCGACGTTGCCGAGGGTTCAGGGACGCTGATGCGTGACTGCTCAGACTGAAAGCAATAAACACACCTGCATGCCACCGCTCCGCCGGTCCGCGCACGGGGCGGGTTGAGCGGCAGTCGGCTGAAATACGAGGCGCGGCGATCCTGCTGTCACGCATGGTTACGCATTCTGCCGGCTCCACCCCTGCCTGAGCCAGGCCACTTACAAGCGTTTCCACCAGCGTCCCCACTTCAGTGGACCTCGACCCGGTCGCCGCTCTCTGTGGCCAGTGCGATCAGCGAGCCCTCGTCGCGATAAATCGTCACCGCCAGCAGTGCCTGGGCATGGCTCACACGGGCCTGCAGGCCGGCTGCATCGAGAAACTCCACCGCAAAGGCTTCCGGCTGGCCTTGCAGGCCCAGGCCCAGGCACTTGGCCGCAGCTTCCTTGGCGCACCACAGCGCCAGCAAACGGCCAGCCTGCTGATCGGCCGGCAATGCGGCCAGTGCAGCCCGCTCGGCCGCGGTCAGCGAGGTCGCAAACAGCTCGGGGTTCTGGATGCGGCCGTGTTGCTCCGCGTCCACGCCCACCGGTGCATCCGGGTGATTCACCGCCACCAGCGAACCAGCTTCGTTGTGTGACAGCGACACCTGCGGCGCCGGCACCAGATGGTCGCGCCACCAGCCGTCCACCCAGGGCGCGCCCAACTCGTCGTGACCAACCAGGATGTCGGACGAATACAGCAGCTGGCCGGTCTGCAACTGGATCCACTGGCGCACGGCTTCCTTCAGACAGGCACGACCCAGCAGCCACTCCCGCTTGCGACGCACGCTGCCCGTCAGCGCCGCCCACTCCTCGCGCTCTTCGACGCTCAGGTAGATGTGCGCCAGGATGCGCAGGAAGATGTTGCCCGACTGGGCGCAGAAGTCTTCCGGCAGGTGTTCCAGGCGCCACAGCAAGGTGCCCTTTTCAGCGCCAGCCGCCAGCGGCTGACCCAGCCAGCCGTTCAGCGGGTCACGGCGGACCTGGTAGAAGCGGTTGGGTACCGAGAAGAAGATGTTGACCAGCTTGTTGACGCGCACCAGCGGCTGGCCGCTGGCGTCCAGGCATTCGAACTGCCAGGCGCGCGGCGCCGACACCTCATTGTTGGACGCGTCCAGCGAGTAGTGACGCGCACGCAGCTGCATGCCAGGCTGTGCGTTCGGGCACGGCGTGTAGAGCTCGATGCGGTCGATGGTCGACGGGAAGCAGTTGAAGTCCGTGCCCACGTACTGGGCGATCCAGAAGGCTGCCAACTGACCCATTGCGTCCAGCAGCACCGGGTTCAGCACCAGCGTGGCCTGCTGGCCCGGGGTGAAGAAGCTGTCCAGCGAGACCGGCGACAGCGCGCAATCGATGCCCGCGTCGTCCCAACCGTGGATGTGCTCGATGCTGTGGAACACCGGGCCATGGAACATGCCGCAGGTGTAGAGCTCCTGGTCGTTCCACAGCGAGCTGCGCCACTCCGTCAGGTTGCTGGCGGCTGGCAGTTGCCACACCGGTGCAAAACGGAACTCCGCGCTCACCAGCCGGCCCGACGGCCCGGACAGCAAGGCGCTGAAGCGCTGCTGCTCGCGGTTCATCACCTTGGCCTGCACCTTCAGCTCGATCTCGCCATCGTCCAGCGCGATCCAGTCGAAAGCGCGCACGTTCTCGATCACGCAGACGTTGACGCTGCCGGCCAGTGCAGCGGCCGCCTGGGCCATGATCTCCAGGCTCACCATCAGCGGCACGCAGGACAGGCCGACCAACTGCGGGTCATCCGCGGAGACACGGCCGGACAGCACGTGGTCGCGCAGGAAGTTGTCTCGCTCCAGGCTCAGCGCGGAACGCGCCACCAGGTGTTCTTCGTCGAATTCCAGGATCTCGTCAAGGAATCCCATGGCAGCCGCCACCGGGTCCTGCTCCGCGGCGACAGCCTCGGCTGACTCGTCCCAGTCGGACTCGATCGGCAGGCGATCCATCACCGCGCGCTGCTGTTCCAGGAAGCCGCGCATCACGTCGAAGTATTCGCCCATGACCTGGCCACGCAGCGCGACCTCGCTGTCCAGCGGCGACAGCTCCTCCATGGGAGCAGGCGCTTCGACCGGCACAACGGCTGCAGCAACGGGCGCCTGCACTGCTGGCGGCAAGGCAGCCAGCACGGGTGCAGCCACCGGCACCGCTTCGGACGGCAGTGCGGCGAGGTCACGCAGGCGGCAGCGTTCACCTTCGTTCAGGTGCATCTGCGGCATGGTGTTGTCCAGTAACACGCCCTTGGGCGCCGGCACGGTCAGGTCCGTCAGCTCCACGGTGTTCAGCTTGCGGCCATTGAACAGCGTGGCCAGGCCCACCGGCTTCTGATGCACCCACAGCTGACCCAGCACGCTGAGCAGCTGTTCCATGCCGCTGCGGCGGCGCTGGTTGGTGGCAATGGCGGTGTATTCGCGGCCGGCCAGGATGTCGTTGACAAAGGCCGTCAGGTTGGCCGACGGGCCGACCTCGATGAACCAGCGCACGCCGTCGTCGTGCATCTTCTGGATGGTTTCGCGGAAGCGCACGGTGGTGGACCACTGGGCCGCGGCCTGCTGGCGCAGCGCGGTCGTGCCTTCGGGGAACAGATTGGCCGAAGCGCACGAGTACATCGGCACGCGCGGCGCGCCGAGCTTGATCGCGCGGTAGTACTTCAGGAAGGCCTTGGTGACGGTGTCGAACGCAGGCGTGTGATAGCCGCGGTCGAACGGCAGCATCATGCAGATCGCACCAACCTGCGTCAGCTTGGCCTGCAGCGCGGCCATGGCTTCGGCCGAGCCGTACAGGATCACCTGGTTCGCGCAGTTGTCCATCGCAACGTACACACCGGCACCGGCTTCGGCGACAAAGCCGTCCAGCTGCTCGCGCGGCAGCGCGCCGACGGCCAGCAGCGCGCCGGTCGGGATCGAACCATCGGCCAGTTCGGCACGGTAGACCTTGTTCAGCTCACGGATGAACTCGGCCAGTTCCTGCGGCGTGGCGGCAGGAATCGCACCCGAAGCCGCCAGCGCCGACGATTCGCCTGAACTGTGGCCCAGCATCACGTCCGGCTGCACGCCCAGCGTGCCCAGCAGCTGGTTCAGCGCCTGGCCGCCGACGAACACGGCTTCGGAGCCGACGTCCATGTCGTTCATGCGGCGCTCGAGCATCGCCCGGCGTTCGGCGCTCAGGCCAGTGGACGGCGGGTAGGCAATGTCGGTGCGGCGCTCGCCCGGTTGGTCCGGATACAGGCTGCACCAGAAGTCCAGCCAGTTGCGCACGTCGTCGAAGCACAGCGCCAGATCGCCCAGCATGCCGGGGTACTGCGAACCTTCACCCGGGAAGATGAAGGCCAGCTTGCCCTGCATCGGCTGGCTGCTGTAGACCATGCCATTGCGGGTGGACCAGTTCGGGTTGCCATCACTCAGCTTCTTGACGGCTTGTGTCAGCTGCTTGGACAGGCTGGCCTTGTCGGACGCGACCAGCGCCAGGCGGCAGGCGGCTTGCGCATCGGTGGCAGCCAGCGTGCCGGCCAAGTCGGACAGCGTCAGGTCATGGCGCGCTTCGATCAGGGCCTGCACCTCGGCCACGCGCGTCTTCAGCGCCTCGGCGGAATCGGCCGACAGCACGAACAGCTCGGCCGACCAGGGCATGAAGCGCTGCGGCGACAGGGCCGCAGCCGGCGCTTCTTCCAGCACCGCGTGGGTGTTGATGCCGCCAAAACCGAAGGAATTGACACCCGCGCGGCGCGGCGCGCCTTGCGGTGCAATCCACGGCCCGGTCTGGTTGTTGATGTACATCGGCGTCTGGTCAATGCCCAGATCCGGATTGATCTCGCCGCACAGCATCGGCGGCAGCACCTTGTGGTGCAGCGCCAGCGCGCTCTTGATCAGGCCTGCCATGCCGGCGGCCGGAATCGTGTGGCTGATCATGGACTTGACCGAGCCCAGCGCGATCGTGCCCTGCTCTGCCGTGCGTTCGCCGAAGATGCTCTTCAGCGCGCCGATCTCGGTCTTGTCACCCAGCGGAATGCCTGTGCCATGGGCCTCGATCAGGCTGATGGTGGATGGGTCCACGCCACAGTCAGAGTAGGCGCGCTTCATCGCCAGCGATTCGCCTTCCATGCTGGGCGCGAGCAGGCCGGTGCCACGGCCGTCGCTGGACTGGCCCACGCCACGCACCACAGCGTAGATGCGGTCGCCATCGGCCAGCGCTTCGTCCAGCAGCTTCAGCGCGACGATGCCCAGGCCTTCGCCCAACAACGTGCCGTCACTGCCTTTTTCGAACGGGCGCACCTTGCCGCGGCCGCTCAAGGCGCCGAGCTGGGTGAAGATGACCGAGACTTCCGCAGGCAGCGAAGCGTTCACGCCGCCCGCCAGCATCAGCTTGCTGCGGCCCAGGCGCAGTTCGTCCATCGCGGCGTTGACGGCCAGCAGCGAAGACGAGCAGGCCGCGTCGACCAGGTAGTTCGGGCCCTTGAGGTTCAGCCGGTTGGCAATGCGGCCAGTCATCACATTGGGCACCAGGCCAGGCGCGATGTCGGCGCTGGCGGCCGGCAGCTTCTTGGCCAGCATGCTGCGCACGGCCTCGATCTGCTCTTCCGTCATGTGCGGGCAGCTGGCACGCAGGATCTCGATGGTCTGGTCGACCACGATGTGATTCTGGATCAGCGTGCCCTGCCCACGGTGCAGGTAGGTGCTGTGACCCAGCACGATGCCGGTGTCGCGGTGGTCGTACTTCGGGTCGGCGTAGCGGCCACCCGCATCGCGCAGCGCATCACCCGCCACCTTCAGCGCCAGGAACTGGTCCGGCTCACCGCCGTCCAGCGAGTTCGGCATGATGCCGAATTCGCGTGGATCGAAGCGGTAGAGGTCCTTCAGGTAGCCGCCAAACGGCGTCTTGATGCGACCAGTGTCGAGGTAGCGCTGGGCGTCCCAGGACTCGACCGGCTCGGTGATCGCGTCGACCCCTCCGATGATGTTGCGCCAGAAGGCATGCATGCTGCCGGCCTGCGGGTACATGCAGGCCATGCCGATGATGGCAACGGCGGCAGGCACGTCGGCCTTGCTGGAGATGCCACCGGTGGCGGCGGCGCCTTGGGTCGATTCAGTCATGGTGCGCAATCAGGAGCTTCAGACAGAGGACTTGGCTGCCAGCCGGGCCGTGCCGCCCAGGCGGTTCAGCGCGTTGCTGGAGATGCACTGCATGTCCTCGATCATCATCACCACCTCGCCGGCGGTGTTGGTGTAGTAGACGTTGGCGCCGACCAAGCTGCTGTCTTCCAGCGGCACGATCTCGATTTCCATCGTCATCTGCGCCGGCAGCTGTTCCACATAGCGGGACACGCGGCCGAAGCGGGTCGGCAAGCAGGTCTCGTCACGGAACAGGCGGTCCCAGACGATGGCCAGCTGCGGGCCGGCATCGATCAGCGCCGGGTCGAACACCCAGCGGTCCTGCTCGGCCGGCACATGGCCCATCCATTCGGCCGGCTTGCTGGGTGCGACGGTGGCGGCCGCGGCATCTGCCGACAAGCCCTTGAGCGTCTTCATCACCTGGAAGCGCGGACCGTGGAACAGGTACTCGTCATAGGCCTGGGCCACCGGCAGCTTCTTGTCGAAGCGGGCACGCGGCGCCCGAGTGAAACCTTCGGGCATGCGCTGCTCCAGCCGCAGCACGGCCTTGTAGTGCACCACCGACTTGCCACCCTGCTGTTCGGACTGCAGCGTTGCGTTGACCTCGAAGCCTTCCGCGCTGCCATACGGCGGCGGGTTGATCACGATGTCGAACTTGCGGGTGGCCTCCTTCAGCTCCACGCCCTTCATCAGGCGGAAGTCGCGCACCTCGACCACGTTCCAGCCCGGCCACAGCGTGCGGCCGGCCTGGGCCAGCAACTCCAGCGCGGCGGCTGCCGGCAGCACCGGCGTCTTGTCGATGCAGTGTTCCTGCAGGTAGACGTGGTTCGCGTCGACGTTGAAGGTCACGACCTGGCCGCCCATCGGCAGCGTCATCATCTCGGCCGGGCCGAGCAGCGAGCCCAGCACCTCACGTGGGGCCGGAGGGTTCTGGCGCCGGATGCGGCCAAGGTCGGCCTCGCGCGCTTCCCACGGACCGGCGCCGCAGATGATCTCGATGTTGTCCACGCCGCTGCGCATCAGCTCGTCCTTGAGCAGGCGGCGGCCCATCTCGGCGGTCACCAGGTACACGCCCTTCTCGGCGAACTTGGCTTCGGTCTCTGCCGTCACCATGCCGGCGCCGAACATCGTCGGGCCCCATGGGCCCCAGCACAGGGCGTTGACGTTGACCTTGTATTCCCAGCGGCGCTGCAGCTGGCAGCACAGCCGGTTCATCAGTTCGTTGGCGGTCGCGTAGTCGGACTGGCCGCTGTTGCCGTAACGGCCAGCGACCGAGCTGAACACGCTCAGGAAGCGCAGCGATTCGGGCTTCAGGTACTTCTGCAGCAGCAGCAGGCCCATGACCTTGGTGCCGACCACACGGTCCCAGCTGTCCGAGGCCTTGTCGACCAGCAGCTTGTCCTCGATCACGCCCGCGCCGTGCAGCACGCCGTGCACCGCGCCGTGGCGGGTGTACAGGTCGGCCAGCAAGGCCTTCATGCCGTCGTCGCTGCCCACGTCGACCGGGTGGTATTCCACCTTGGCACCGCGCTGCTCGAAGTCGGCCTTGTTGCCGTGCATCTCGCGCGCGGCCAGCACGGCCTGCACCTTCTTCTGCACTTCCGCCGGCTTCATACTGAGCTTGCCCGCACGCACCAGGGCGATGAAGTGCGCACGCAGTGCGCCTTCCGTGGTCAGCGCGGCCTGTTCGGCCGGCTCGGCTTCGGGCCAGGCGCCGCGGCCGGTCAGCACCAGCGTATTGCCGGGCAACGCGAGCTCGCGCAACACTTCGGCCGTGATGCCGCGGGCACCACCGGTGGCCAGCACCACGATGCCCTTCAGTTTTTCCAGGTTCGCAGGGTCGGTCGGCACCACCACCGCCTCGGTGCGGAACACCGTGCGCTGGCCAGCCGGATAGCCAACTTCCTGGCGGCCACCCACGACTTCGAGTTCCGACATCACCGTCTGGATCTGGGCCGCAGCCGACTGGCCCGGGTCCAGGTCCACCGCCTTCACGCGCAGCTCAGGCCGCTCTTCGTGGAAGGACTTCAGCATGCCGACCGCGCCGCTCTGCAGCGACAGGCCGGCAGGCGTGTGCTCACCCGCCCGGTTGAAATGACCGCCCAGCGCGCTGACAGCCATCACATGCGAGCCTTCGGTCAGGCGGGAGGCCAGTTCCTTCAACAGCAGGAACAAGGACTTTTCATGCGTCAGCAATTGCTGGCGCCATTCGGCCACCGAACCTTGCGGCGCGAGCAGTTCCCCGCCCAATGCCGCCAGGTGGATGACACCGGCCAGCGGTTGCGCCTGCTGGCGCAGGGCCGCTGCCCATTCAATCAAGGCCGATTCGCTGCCCAGCACGGCCCGCCCGACCAGGACGGACTCGCGCCCCTGCTCGCGCAGGGCGCCAGCCAAGGCCTTGGCCTGGCCTGCGAGATCTTCTGTGATCACGAACAGGCCGGGTTGCAGCTGTTTCAGCGCATCGGCGTCGATGCTTTCGTGCGCAGGCACCATGACATGCCGAGGCGGGTGGCTGTCGCTGCTCGCAGCGATAACCTTTGATCCCGTCTCGGCAACATCAAAAGGGCTTGCCACCACGCTTCCTGCTTTGGCGGAGGACAGGATGTCCAACATGCCATTCAAGGTCGGCTGGGTGTTCAGCTTGCTGCGGCTTTCGGTCAGGCTGGCACGCAGCCCTTCCGGAAGCTTCTGCAGCATGGCGCCGACCACTTCGATGCGCTTGATCGAGTCGATGCCCAGGTCGGATTCAAGGTTCTGGTCCAGGCCCACCATGTCGCGCGGGTAGCCAGTCTTGTCTTCGACGATGGCAAGCAGCATGTCGATCATCTGGTCGCGGCCCATTGCAGCACTCGCAGCACCAGCAGCGGCAACAGGTGCCGGTGCGGGCACTGCCGCCACGGCAG
>NZ_VIDT01000889.1 GCF_006519715.1 Ideonella azotifigens | reverse complement strand
TCCAAGGCGGCGGTCAATTCGGTGCTGGCCGACACCGCGCTGGCGCTCAAGGGCAAGGCCTTTTGCTGCGCGCTGCACCCCGGCTGGGTGCGCACCGAGATGGGCGGCAGCGGCGCCGACATCTCGCCCGAAGAAAGCGCCGCCGGCATCCGCCAGGTGCTGACCGGGCTGGACGCCAAGCGCCACGGCGGCTTTTACGACTACAGCGGCGCCACCATCCCCTGGTAAATGGTGCCCCCATACCTGCCACTGCGCGTCAGGCCCCCCGAGGGGGTCAAGAAAGCTCGGGAGCGGCCCCTCGCTTTCTTGATTTGCCCCGCACACAACACATCCGGAGACAAGAACCATGCTGCTGAGCGAAGAGCACCAGGCGGTGCAGGAGGCGGTGCGCGCCTACGTGCAGGACAAGATCGCCCCGCACGCCGCGCGCTGGGACAAGGAACACCATTTCCCCGCCGAAGAGTTGAAGGGACTGGCCGGGCTGGGCTGCTACGGCGTGGCGGTGCCGACCGAGTACGACGGCGCGGGCCTGGACTACCTTGCGCTGTCACTGATCCTGGAAGAGGTCGGCGCCGGTGACGGCGGCACCTCCACCGTGGTCAGCGTCAACAACTGCCCGGTCTGCTCCATCCTGATGGCCTTTGGCAACGAGGACCAGAAACAGAGGTTCCTCAAACCGCTGGCGCGCGGCGACATGCTGGGCGCGTTCTGCCTGACCGAGCCGCACGTGGGCTCCGAAGCCGGCGGGCTGAAGACCATGGCCGTGCGCGATGGGGACGACTACGTCATCAACGGCGTCAAGCAGTTCATCACCAGCGGCAAGAACGGCGACGTGGCCATCGTGATGGCGGTCACGGACAAGGCCGCCGGCAAGAAGGGCATCAGCGCCTTCCTGGTGCCCACGAAAACGCCCGGCTACACGGTGGCGCGGCTCGAAGACAAGATGGGCCAGCACAGCTCGGACACCGCACAAATCCTGTTCGAGAACTGCCGCGTGCCGGCGGCGAACCGGCTGGGCGAAGAAGGCCAGGGCCTGAAGATTGCGCTGGGCGGGCTGGAAGGCGGGCGCATCGGCATCGCCTCGCAAAGCCTGGGCATGGCGCGCGCCGCGTTGGAAGCGGCGCTGCGCTACGCCAAGGAGCGCGTGGCCTTCGGCGTGCCGATCTACGAGCACCAGGCCGTGCAGCACAAGCTGGCCGATTGCGCCACCCAGCTTGAAGCCGCGCGCCAGCTGGTCTGGCATGCCGCGACCTTGAAGGACGCCGGTCTGCCCTGCCTGAAGGAAGCCGCGATGGCCAAGCTGTTCGCCAGCGAAATGGCCGAGAAGGTCTGCTCCGCGGCCATCCAGGTGCACGGCGGCTACGGCTATGTCAGCGACTTTCCCGTCGAGCGCCTGTACCGTGACGTGCGCGTGTGCCAGCTCTACGAGGGCACCTCCGAAGTGCAGAAGATCCTGATCGGGAGGGCACTGGTCTGAGATGCCCAGAAAAAAGCCGCGCTGACTCAGCGCGGCCTTGGGTTGTGTGGTCGCAGGGTACGACCTTGCGCCTCTTCAATGCCAGTTGGCTGCGATGACGGGTGTCAGAGACGACTGATAGTCCGGAGGCAGCGTTGTTTGTCCAGCCGCGGGCGGGCTGAATGCCGCCATGGCGTCGACCAGCGCGTTCACTTGACTGTCCAGCAACACTGCGCCGTTCGCTGTTTGGAACTGCTCGATGTGATAAGAAGTGCTCGAATACCAGCTGGTAATCGAGACTTTGTCGCTTGTGCCAATGACACTGACCTCCAAGTTGGTGCCCACCTTGCGGAACCAAAGCTGATCGGTGGCGATGTTTGCTCCGAACGACAAGAGGTCGACATTGCCGGCCGTGGTGTCGTAGTCGGAGGCG
>NZ_VIDT01000888.1 GCF_006519715.1 Ideonella azotifigens | reverse complement strand
CAACGGCGTGGCCAGCAACGTGCAGCTGAGCGCCCAGGTCAGCCGCACCACACCGGCCGATGGCCCGTTCAGCGCCAGCTTCGGCATCGCCCCGGTCGACAGCGACGGCGTGAAGATGCTCGCCTACGACCTGGACACCAACCTGCCCGCTGACGGAACCAGCGACCACACGCAGCTGGCCAGCATCGTGCTGCGTCACGGCCGATTGAGGCTCCTCAATGCCATTGGCGCGGCAGACCGCGCACTCAGCATGCCGCTGCAGGCCCAGTACTGGAACGGCAGCGCCTGGGCACCGAACACGCTGGACAGCTGCACCAAAGTGCCGGCCACCGCGGTCAACTTCGGCAACTACCGCAAGACCCTCACCGCCGCCGACACCAACCTTGTCGCGACCAGCATCACGCTGTCTGCAGGCCAGGCCAGCCTGGTGCTCAACGCGCCCACGGCCACCCACCGCGGCAGCGTCGACGTGGCCTTGAGCCTGGGCAGCACAGCAGCAGACGTCTCCTGCCTGCAACCCTGGACGCCCGGCACCGGCGACGCCGCCAGCACAGGCGCGAGCCTCGCCTACCTGCGCGGTGCCTGGTGCGGCGCGGGCACCGACAAGGACCCCACCGCACGCGCCAGCTTCGGGCTGTATCGCGGCGCGGACCCGCTGATCTTCTCGCGGGAGAACTACTGAGCTGGCGCCGGTTTCGAAAGCCTCAGATGCCCGTCCGGCACCAGCATCAGCGCCGCCGAGGCGTACAGCGGGTGAAACTCCGGGACCATTTCGCCCTTGATGACCACCGGGTCGGTGGCGACCAGGGTCTTCGCTTCTTCGACGGTGGGCACGGCAAAGATGAACATGCCGCGCCAACCGTCGTCGCCGTCGAAGGGGCCGGCGATGGCGAGTTTGCCGGCGTCGGCCAGGCGCTTCATGTTGGCGAAGTGGCCTTTGAACATCTCGTCGCGTTCCGGGCCAGTTGGCACGCGGTTCGGGCCGGTCTTCAGGATCACGAGGACGTACTGGCGCATGCCATTGTCGTTGCCGCCGAGCTTGGCGGCGAGCACCGGGTCGTAGGCTGGCGGTGCAACGGCCGCGGCTGACTGTGCGTGCGCCGAGGCGCCAAGAGTCAGCGCGATGCTGCTGGCCGCCAACCGCAGGAACTTGAGCTTGGACATGGGTTTCCCCCGTGATCGGCAAGGGCTTGATGCTAGCCCCCAAGGCCCGGATCTGCCCGCGTTCGCGCCCCTTTTCAGGGCTTCGCTTTCGCGGCCGGTCCGCAAAATCCCGGGAAAGCAGTACCTCTCGTGCGGCGCCCTGGGCGCGCACTTCCTTCATGCAGTCAACCCGGTCCTCGTGATGCCTGCCTTCCGCGCCCTTTCGGTTTTTCGCCCCGCCCGCTTGCCTTCGACGGCCCGGCCGCGCGCGTCCGCGCGCTGGCTGGAATACGCGCTGCAAGCGGCCATCGTCGGCTGGCTGTGCCTGTGGATGATGCCAACGCCTGTGATGGCCGGGGAAGGCCCGGATGGCGGCGCCACGCAACCCCTTTCCACGGACGAGAGCACCTGAGATGAAGCTGCGCTGGCCCTGGCAACGCAACGCCCGCGGGAATCGGCAAGACCGGCTGGTGTTCTGCAGCACGCCTGAAGGCCTGGCCTGGCTGCGCGCAGAGCCGGCAGGCGGCCGGCTGCGCCTGGCTTCGCATGGCGAGCTGGCCCGCGACGGCCAGACCGACGCCGAATGGACCCGCGCGGTGCGCCAGCTGGGCTTGCCGAATGGCTCGCCGGCGACCGCCGTGCTGCCGCTGCAAGCCTACCAGCTGCTGCAGATCGAAGCCCCGGTGGTGCCGGCCGACGAACTGCGCGCAGCCGCCCGCTGGCGCGCCAAGGACATGGTCAACGGCCACATC
>NZ_VIDT01000887.1 GCF_006519715.1 Ideonella azotifigens | reverse complement strand
GCCAGCTTGGCCTTGAGCAGGTAGTCGCTGGCGCCATCGCGCATGGCCTGCACCGCCACGTCCTCACCGATTTCGCCGGAAACCAGGATGAAAGGCAGCTGCAGCCCCATGCCGCGCACGATCTCCAGCGCCTTCAGCCCGGAGAAGCCGGGCAGGTTGTAGTCGGAGATGAGGGCGTCCCAGGGCTGGCCCAGGGCGGCGCGAAAACCGGGCTCGGTGTCGACCCGCAAGGTTTCGACCTGCAGCCCGCCTCGTTGCAAATGGGCCATGACCAGCGCATGGTCAAGGTCGGAGTCTTCCAGGTGCAGCACCCGCAGCGGGCGGCTCGGATCAGGAACAGCCATTGCTGAAGTATGAACCAGCGCTCGGGGGCCTCGACCGGCGGCGCCCAAGTTTTCTCGCGACTCGGGTGGCGCTCGCTGGCCCTTAATCACGAAATACGCCCTCTTTCTACCTGTGATCGGGTCAACCTCAGGGGGTCTCGTGCCGAAAAATCACTGGCAACTCCTCCACTGACTGTGTCTGTGGGAGGCCGAGTGGCGTGTCGCCCGGCCGGTCCCGAAATAGGGGGAGAACGGAAAAAACTGCCCTGGAGCAACGATGCAGACAATTGAAGTCCAAGTGCCTGATGCGGGAGGAGGTCCCGGCATGCCATTGCTGGCGGCCGCCGACCTCCAGGATCACCTCATGGTGGCCAGCAACGACCTCGAACGCCTGCAGCGGCTGCTGGACGATGCGAGTGAAACGCTGTCCGGGCATTTTTACGGCGCCAGCAGCCAGCTGAACGACGTGATGAGCGCATTGAAAGCGCTGCCCGACCTCGACGGCAGCATGCATGTCGCCATGCAGAACCTGGCCGGCGCGATCACCGCGCTGCAGTTCCATGACATGGCCACCCAATTGATTTGCCACACCCAGAAGCGGCTGCGCAGTTGCGCTGACCGCATCGCCCGTGACGCCATGGGGGATGAAGACGAAGACGGGATGGCGATCGTGGAGGACGGCCCCGGCCGCCCCAACCCGGTGACCCAGGACGAAATGGACGCCGGTTCCATCGATCTGTTCTAGCCCCTCTTCCAACCCGTTCCGCACCTCAGCCTCAGCCCCCCTTAAAGAAATTCTCGGAGAAAAGCGATGCACTCGATTCTTGCCGTTGACGATTCCCCCTCGATGCGCCAAATGGTGGCGTTCACCCTGAAGAACGCCGGTTTCAACGTGGTTGAAGCCGTGGATGGCCAGGACGCCTGGGAGAAGGCCGGCCAGCGCGACTTCAACCTGGTGCTGACCGACCAGAACATGCCCCGCATGGACGGCATCAGCCTGACCAAGAAGCTGCGCGAGAACCCCAAGTTCAAGGCCACGCCCATCCTGATCCTGACCACCGAGTCCAGCGACCAGATGAAGCAGGCCGGCCGCGCCGCCGGTGCCACCGGCTGGCTGGTCAAGCCTTTCGACCCCGCCAAGCTGATCGAGGTGATCGGCAAGGTCATTCGCTGACCTCACCGGTCCACGTTCCGGTCTGACCGGAGCAGCAGAAGTATCAAGATCAGGAGCTTGCAAAAATGGGCGAGACCTCGCACGACAACGGCACCAACGATGGCATCGATCTGAGCCAGTTCTACCAAGTCTTCTTTGAGGAAGCTGGTGAGAACCTGGAAGCGATGGAGCAGAAGCTGCTCGAGCTGGACATCACCGCAGCCGACGACGAGGAGATGAACGCCATCTTCCGTTGCGCGCACTCGGTCAAGGGCGGCGCTGCCACCTTCGGTTTTTCCGACGTGGCCGAATTGACCCACCAGATGGAGACCCTGCTGGACAAGCTGCGCCGCCACGAGCTGCAGCCGACCTCACAGATGGTCGACGTGCTGCTGTCCGCAGGCGACGCCCTGAAGAGCCTGCTGG
>NZ_VIDT01000886.1 GCF_006519715.1 Ideonella azotifigens | reverse complement strand
GTCCCAGAGGATGCAGAAGGCGTCCGAGCCCAGGCCGTTGCTGCAGGGCTCCAGCACCGTCATCGCGGCGGCGGCGGCAATGGCCGCGTCCACAGCGTTGCCGCCCTGCGCCAGCAGCTTCAGCCCTGCCTGCGCAGCCAGCGGATGAGACGTGGCGACGACGTTGCGCGCGAACACCGGCAGGCGGGCGCTGGGGTAAGGATTGGCGTAGTCGAACATGGCAATGGCGGCGGGTGGCCGGTCAAGGGGTGGATCTTCGCAGCCTCGGCGAATCAACGGGCGCGGCGGGCTTCTCGACTGCACAAGCCTGGCTTCGCAGGCTCGCGCCTGACAAGGTGGCCTGCTCGGCCAGCACTACAAGGTGGCTTGCTCGGCCAGGTAGCGACTGACAACCGGGTCGTGCGCGCCGAGGTGGAACTGCAGGCGCTGCGCGCGCAGGCCCGCGTCCGCGGCAGTGAATCGCTCCTGACGGCGCAGGTGTTCAACCCAGTTCTCGTCAACAAAATATTCGACGTAGCGGCCCACCCGCTCGCTGTCACGGAACAGGCCCCAGGACAGCGCGCCCTGCCTCAGCCGTGCGCGCTTGGTGTCCTGCATCACCCGCGCGAATTCGGCCGCCCGCGCCGGGTCGATCAGGTACTCGACGGTGACCATCACCGGACCTTCGTCGGGATCGATGTCAATGGCCGGGTTCGGTGCGCTGAATGGCTTTGCGCGGCTGTGGTCCTCAGCGGCGCTGGGCAGCTCGCGCTTGCGCACCACCGCCAGCACCGCCAAGCCGAACAGCGCCGAGGCGGTCAGGCTCCAGCGCACGCCCAGGTGCTCGGCCACCTGGCCCCACAGCGCCGAGCCGGCCGCAGTGCCGCCCATCAGCGCCATCTGGTAGATCGCCATGCCGCGGGCGCGCACCCAGTCGGGCAGCGCCATCTGGGCGGCCACCGTCAGCGTGTTGGCGGTCGAGATCCAGGCCATGCCGGCCACGAACATGGCCAACATCGCCACGGCTGGATGCGGCGCCACCACCACCAGCAGGGTGGCCCCGGCATGCGCAGCCGGGCCCCAGGTGATGAAGCGCGAGGCATCGAAGCGGGCGCGCCAGCGCGGGAACAGCATCACCGCGGTGATGGCGCCCGCGCCCTGGCAGGCCAGCAGCGCGGTGAACAGGTGCGCGCCGCCGCCCAGCAGCCGCGCCACCAGCGGCAGCATCGACAAGAGCGCGGCCGAATGCAGGAAGAACAGGAAGATGCGGGTGAGCACGCCACGCAGCCGCGGCGACTGCCAGACGTGCTGCGCGCCCACGCGCATCGCGCCGACAAAACGTTCGCCCGGCAGCGCGCTCTGGCGCTTCTGCTGCGACTGCCAGCGCAGGATGATGACAAAGGCCAGCAGCGACAGCAGCGTGTTGGTGACGAACACCCAGGCACTGCCAAACGAAGCCAGCAGCACGCCGGCCAGGATGGGGCCGATGATGCGCGACAGGTTCATCGCCACGCCATTGAGCGCCAGTGCGCCGGCCAGGTGATGCGGCGGCACGACCTCCGGCACGATGGCCGCGAATACCGGCCAGCGCAGCGCCAGGCCAATGCCGTTGGTGAAGGTCAGCAGCAGCAGCAGGCCGGCGTTCATGCCGTCCGCCAGCGCCACGACCGCCAGCACTGCGGCATTCAGCCCGACCCACAGCTGCGTGGCGGCGAAGTAGCGGCGGCGGTCGAGCAGGTCGGCCAGCGCACCGCTGGGCAGGCCCAGCAGGAAGACCGGCAGCGTGGACGCGGCCTGCACCAGCGCCACCATCGTGGTGCTGGTGCTCAGCGTGGTCATCAGCCAGCCGGCCGCCACGTCGTTCATCCACATGGTGATGTTGGCCGTCAGCCAGGCCAGCCACAGCATGCGGAAGACCGGCACC
>NZ_VIDT01000885.1 GCF_006519715.1 Ideonella azotifigens | reverse complement strand
AGTGCCCAGCGCCATGCCCAGGCGGTTGTAGGCGACCGCGTGCACACAGTGCGCATCGCCATCGTCCCATTCCATCGCCGCCGGGATGTTCTGTTCCTGCACGAAGACTTCCTGTCGGATCTCGCTGGCGGCCTGTCCCAGCGTGGCCCAGTCGCCCACCTGCACCTCCACCATGGCCTCGCCAGCCTCGAAGCCGCGCAGGATCTCGCGCAGCGTGGCGGGCACGGCCAGCGGCGTGCGGGCCTGCGCGTCGGCAAACACATAGACCAGCTCAGTCGTGACCAGCAGTTGCTCGGCACGGAACACCGCGGCAGTGAAGCCCAGCGAGCTGTTGCCGGTGCGCTCGTGGCGCACGCCGACTTCCAGCAGGTCATCGAAGGTCGCCGCGGCGTGGTACTCGACCGTGGCCTTCTTGACGAACAGGTCACCGCCCAGCAGTTGCATGGCGGCCTGGTACGGCAAGGCCAGCGCGCGCCAGTAGGTGCCGACGGCGGTGTCCACGTAGTTCAGGTAGTGGCCATTGAAGACGATCTGCTGCATGTCCACTTCGGACCAGCGCACGCGCAAGCGTTCGAAGCAGCGGAAATCGGTGCGTTGCAGGCGGGGGGTGCTCATGATGAAAACGCCTCTTTCAGGGCAAGGCCTGCGGCGGCCTGGGCAGCATCGGCTTCGCGGATCTGCCGGCCGAGCTTGATGAAGTCGTGGGTCACGCCACGGTACAGCTCCAGCGCGACCGGCACGCCTGCCAGCCGCAGCCGGTCGGCATAGGCCACGCCTTCGTCGACCAGCGGGTCGCACTCGGCGAGGATCATGCAGACGGGCGCCACGCCTTCCAGCTCCGGCGCCAGCAGCGGCGCGAAGCGCCAGTCTTCACGCTGCGCGTGGGCGATGTACTGGTTGAAGAACCACTCGATGCTGGCGGCGTCCAGCAGGTAGCCTGCGGCGAAGCGGCGGTGCGAATCGGTGTTGGCGTAGGCGCCGGTGCCGGGCGTGATGAGCAACTGCAGCGCCAGCTTCAGGCCCTGGTCGCGTGCCATCAGCGCACAGACGGCCGACAGCGTGCCGCCGGCGCTGTCACCACCCACCGCGATGCGCGAGGCCTCGAGACCCAGTTCGGCAGCGCCCGGGCCGGCCAGCCAGCGCAAAGCGCCGAAGCTGTCGTCCACGGCGGCAGGAAAACGATGTTCGGGCGCCAGCCGGTAGTCCAGCGACAGCACGGCGGCACCACTGCGCAGGGCCAGCTGGCGGCACAGGCTGTCGTGTGTCTCGATGCCGCCGATGGTGAAACCACCGCCGTGCAGGTACAGCAGCACCGGCAGCTTCTCGGCGCTGGGCGCGTAGAGCCGCGCGGCACACTGCACGCCAGGCGCTACAGGCACCTGAATGTCTTCGACCCGCGGCAGCGGCGCGCGCGGCAGGTCCAGGATCTCGGAGCCAATGCCGTAGGCCAGGCGTGCATGCTCTGGAGACAGCGTGTGGAAAGCCGGCCGGTTGGCGCGGCGGATGCGCGCCAGCAAGGCGCTCATCTGCGACGTGAGATGAGGGACTGTGGGTGGCTTGGAATGCAGTGTCATCTCGGGGACAGGAACTCAAGGTTTGTCTTGTGGCACGAGGCGTGCGGCCGCCAGCATACTGGCTGCACCCCAACCTTTCCTGATGGCAGGCCATGGCGCGCATCCTCTACCTGACCCAGATCGACATCGACTTCGGCGTGCTCTCGCTGCTACAGTCCGAATGCGAGCGGCTGGGCATTGCCAAGCCGCTGGTGGTAACCGACCCCGGGGTGCGCGCTGCAGGTGTGCTGGACCAGGCGCTGGGTGCGCTGGGCACCCTGCCCCACGCGGTGTTCGACGCCACGCCGCCCAACCCGACCGAGGCTGCCGTGCGCGCCGCGGTGGCGGTCTAC
>NZ_VIDT01000884.1 GCF_006519715.1 Ideonella azotifigens | reverse complement strand
GCCCGCAGCGAAAGCGCCTGCTGCTCGCCACCCAGCACGCGCGCAAAGCCCCGCAAGGGCTGCGCCGGGTTGGCCAGCCAATAGCTGTCGTTCATGTTGGCCACCTGGTCGCTGCGCAGCAGGCTGGGCAAGGACCTTGCCGGCAAGGTGCCGGGCTGCACGGCCGCCGCATCGGCTTGCCAGTCGCAATCCGCGCGGCTGCCGTCCAGGAAGGGTGTGAACGCGTCCAGCTGCGCGAAGCCCTGGGCCAGTGGCGTGGTGCAGCGCTCGCGCAGCGCATCGGGCACATTCGGCACGGGACCGAAGTCCGCGAACCAGGCGCGGCCGCTGCGGTCCACGGCGGTGGTGTTCACCCACGGCAGTGCCAGCTCGCGACGCTGGATGGCGATGAACTCGTCCAGCGAGCCGGCCTGGTTCCAGGCCCAGAAGGTGCGAAAGACACGGAAGTTCTCGGCATTCGCGTCGCGGATGGCCAGCGCATGCGTGGCCGACCAGCCGAAGGCCGGGTTTTGTGCACCCAGGTCGACAATGGGCCCCTGCGCGCTGCGGTAGAGCCGCCGGCTGAGCGTGCGCGCCTGGCCACCTTCCCCTTTCAGCGTGACCGCCACCTCGCGGGACTGCAGCGGCTGCGCGGCACCGTCCACCAGGCAATCCGTGGGCCGGCCTTCGGCCAGCGCAAGGTCGAACAGGCCGAAGCGCCGCGCGGTGGACACCGTGTTGCTCCAGGCCACATGCGCATTGAAGCCGATCATCACCAGCGGCACACCCAGGAAGGCCACGCCCGCCACGTTGACCTGGCCGGGAATGGTCAGCTGCATCTGGTAGAAACGATCCGGCCCGCCCCAGTACCAGTGCGGGTTGCCCAGCAGCACGCTGCCGCCCTCGCCCGTGGCCTGGCGACCAAACGCCATCATGTTGCTGCCCAGGCCGTCCTGGTCGCCCACGCGGTGCGCGAGCCGGGTCGACAGCGAGGCCGCGCCCACCTGCGCGGCTGGCGATGCACCACCCGGCTGCGCGTTGACGATCTCCGGGATGAAGCGTGCATAACCCGCCGCCACCTGGGCCGCGTAGAAGCGGCGGTAGAGGTCGTCCGGGCCGATCTCGTGCACCCAGGCCTCGTGCAGGCACAGCCGCTGGCTGCCGCTGGCATGGCCTGCGCGAGCCTCCTGCAACTGGCGGTTGTAGCCCGCTGCAAAGCCTTCGACGGCATCATTCAGTCCGGGCGGCTGGGCAGCCCGGTAGCGGGCCACCATCGCGTCGTCCGCAAAGGCCTTGAAGAAGAAGTCCAGTTCCAGGTTGAGGGGCCGACCGAAGCTGGATTCGCGCGCCGGCCGGTTCTCCGGCCCGAAATGGAACGAGCGACGGCCCTCGTAGGTCGTGAAAGCCTCTGCCAGCGTGCACAGCGCGTCCTGCCCTTGCGCGTAGCCAATGCCGTAGCCCAGCCCCCGCCAGTCGGCCGCCTTGATGTGCGGAATGCCATCCGTCGTGCGGCGGATTTCCACCGGCAGCGGCGCAGCTAGCGCATGCAGCGACCTGGTCGCAATCCAGAGCAGCACCGCGCCGGCGATCGCGGCACGCAACACCGCTGACAGTCGACCCGCGCGCTGGCGCTGTGCATCCGCATCCCTCTCGGGAGTTGCTTCATTCCTCATGCTTGGCTTCGTTCTCCGTGGCGATGGTGTGCTGACGAACTGGGGCCGCTGGCGTTTAGCGCTAAACAAAACGCTGCCTGCCCCGTCCTTCAGAAGACCACCCACCGCTTGCGCTGCCCTGCGCCCGGCCATGCCGCCCCTGCACCCTGACCTCGAAGCCTTTCTCGAACTGGCTGCCGCGCCCTCGCGCACACCCATGAGCGCCATGCGCCCGGCCCAGGCGCGCGAGGCCTATGTACAAAGCAGCCTGCTGCTGG
>NZ_VIDT01000883.1 GCF_006519715.1 Ideonella azotifigens | reverse complement strand
CAGCGCGATGCCGATGCGCACGGCCTTGTTCGACGGCACGCTCTGCCATGCCGTGTCGGACGCGGTGCTGGTCTGCATCGACAAGGAGAGCCGGAGGCCGGTCGAGTTGCCGCCGATGCTGCGGGCGCGGCTGGAGGCCTTGCAGCTGCGTTGAGCCGCACTTTTCATTGTTTACGCCGATGGCTCGCTGCGACGTGCTCGGCCAAGATGGCACTCCCTCATTGCCAGTCAGGACCCACCGCATGGCCGGACCGTTGTCAGGACTCAAGGTCGTGGAATTCGCAGGGCTGGGCCCGGCGCCGTTCTGCGCGATGCTGCTGGCCGACATGGGCGCCGACGTGCTGCGCATCACCCGGCCGGGCGTGCCCGTGGTGCCGACCGACATCACGACCCGCAGCCGCGCGCAGCTAGCGCTGGACCTGCGCAGCGCCCCGGGCATCGAAGCCGCGCTGGCGCTGGTCGACCAGGCCGATGCGCTGATCGAAGGCTTTCGCCCCGGCGTGATGGAGCGCCTGGGCCTGGGCCCGGAGCTGTGCCTGGCGCGCAATGCTCGCCTGGTCTATGGCCGCATGACCGGCTGGGGCCAGCACGGGCCGCTGGCGCATGCAGCAGGGCATGACCTGAACTACATCGCCATCAGCGGGGCGCTGCATGCCATTGGCCGTGCCGGTGAGAAGCCGGTGCCGCCGCTGAACTACGTGGGCGACTTCGGCGGCGGCGCGATGCTGCTGGCGGTGGGCCTGCTGGCCGCGCTGAACGAGGCGCAGCGAAGCGGCCGCGGCCAGGTGGTGGACGCGGCAATGACCGATGGCGCGGCGCTGCTGTCGGCCTTCATGTACAGCTACACCGCGCGCGGCGAGTGGAGCAACCAGCGCGGCAGCAACATGCTGGACGGCGGTGCGCCGTTCTATGACAGCTATGCCTGCGCGGACGGCAAGTTCGTGGCCATCGGCGCCATCGAGCCGCAGTTCTACGCCGAGCTGCGCCAGCGTTGCGGCATGACGGATGTCGTGTTCGACGCGCAGCTCGATGTGGCGCAATGGCCCGCGCAGAAAGCCCAAATGGCCGCGCTGTTCGCCACCCGCACGCGCGATGAATGGTGTGCGCTGCTCGAAGGAACCGATGCCTGCTTCGCCCCGGTGCTGGACTGGGACGAGGCGCCGCAGCACCGGCACAACCAGGCACGGCAGACCTTTGTCGACCTCGACGGCCTGACGCAGCCCGCGCCGGCCCCACGCTTCTCGCGCACGCCTTCCCGCCCGCCCGAGGCGCCCGGCGAAACCACCCTGGCCGAGGCGTTGGCGCGCTGGCGGCCGGAACCCGCTTCACAGGAGACCCGATGACAAGCCCCACCGAAACCAGCGCCCGTGTGCGCCTCAGCATCGACGAACGCGGCATCGCCGAAGTCGCGCTGAACCGGCCCGAGAAGATGAACGCGCTGGACACGGCGATGTTCGAGGCCATCAACCGCACGATTGCCCAGCTGGCCGAAGACAAGCGTGTGCGCGTGGTGGTGCTGCACGGCGAAGGCCGGGCCTTCTGCGCCGGGCTGGACCTGGCGAGCTTCGTTGCGATGGGCGAGAGCGAACGCGCCCAGCGCTCGCACGACGCCGGCAACATGAACGACCTGGCCGCCCGCACCCATGGCTTGGCCAACGCCTTCCAGCAAGTCGCCTGGGGCTGGCATGCGCTGCCGGTGCCGGTCATTGCCGCGGTGCATGGCGTGGCCTATGGCGGCGGACTGCAAGTGGCACTCGGGGCCGATATTCGGCTGGTCACGCCGGACGCCAAGCTCAGCGTGATGGAGATCAAGTGGGGCCTGGTACCGGACATGGCCGGCATGGCGCTGGCGGCCGGCCTGGTGCGCGGCGACCAGTTGCGTGAACTGGTCTACACCGGCCGCGTGGTGA
>NZ_VIDT01000882.1 GCF_006519715.1 Ideonella azotifigens | reverse complement strand
CCAGTTGCTGGCCGGTCTCTCCCACGACCTGCGCACACCGCTGGCGCGGCTGCGCCTGCGGGTGGATGTCGAATGCCCCGCCGCCGTGGCCGAGCGCATGGCACCGGACTTTGACGCGGTCGAGCGCTTTGTCGGCCAGTTCCTGGGTTTCGCCCGCGGCGGCGCCGAGATCAGCCTGGGCCAGCCCCGGCCCCTGGCCGCGCAGCTGCATGCGCTGGCCACGCAGTACGCAGCACAAGGTGTTCAGCTGCAGATCGAGGACAGCGCAGCTGCCGAGCGCACCGGCTACCCCGACCTCGCCATCCAGCGCCTGCTGGGCAATCTGGTGGACAACGCGCTGGCCCATGGCCGGCCGCCGGTGCGCATCGTCGCGGAGGGCGATGCGGACGAATGCAGGCTGTGGGTGCGGGATGCCGGCCCCGGCCTGCCGCCTGCAGGCTTGAGCGAAGCGCTGCAGCCCTTTGTGCGCCTGGGCCCTGGCAACGGGCTTGGTGGCCATGCAGGACTGGGCCTGGCCATCGTCGCGCAGCTCAGCGCGCAGCTGGGCGGGCGAGTGACGCAACAGCCCTTCGACGGCCAAGGCCACGCCCTGGGCGTGGCCCTGCCTCGCCAGCGCAGCTGAGCCGCACCCGGCGAACGGGGGAAGGGTCTACTGCCCTTCGTCCACCAGCGAGAGGTAGACCAGGGTCTGGTTGAGCAGTTGGTAGGCAATCTCGCCGAAGGTGGCCGGGCCCTGTACGCTGACGGTCTTCCCCTCCAGGCCGCCGTAGGCATAGTTCAGCACGCAATTGCAGCTGAACACCTGTTCGCCCGGGATCTGGTGGCTGGCCAGTGCCGAGGCAAACGCGCTCACATAGTTGCCCACCGGCCGCGCCGGCCGGTAGACCGTGCCGGGAAAGACCGGCGCATAAAACTCCACGCGCCGGGACTGGGCATCGAGCTTCTTGATGCACACGTTCACCAGCGCGCCGCAGTAGTCGGCCACCAAGGGCAGCTGGGTGTTGAAGCCACGCTCCACCATCCAATCGTGCAGGTTGTGGCTGCGACCATCGATGCGGCAATCGCCTGCTGAAAACCCGCCCTGCGTGAACTCGATGGCCGGCCCGGTTTCGGGCGAGACGGGGTTGACGATGTCCACATGCACCATCTTGTCAGCGGGCACTGGCACATGCATGGCCACCGCGCCATCCTCCAGCGCCAGGCCGGTGCTGCCGTCGAAGACCAGGGGCTTGACCCGGCCCAGGTCATCCAGATGCACGCCCGAGACCCAGCCCACCAGCGGGCGCAGGTACATCTCGGCGTAGCCCGGCGCCTCCTGTGCAAAGGCCTCGTGGGCGCTGCTGAAAGCCGGCATCACGATGAGCGTGAAGCCATGCTCGGGCCCGTCCGTGCAGACCCGCTCCAGGCTTTTGCGGTCGTAGCGCATGATGCGCGGGCCGCTGCCGGCGATGGGCAGCTCGGTGACGAAAAGTGCGTCTCGCGTGGTGGTGCCGCGCTCGGCCATGAAGTAGGGAATCGTGCCGCCTATCCAGGGGCCGCGCGGCAGGCGCCGCAGCAGCGCTTCGTCTGCTGCCATGCAGCAGGGGCGCCCCGCCCGGATCAGCTCTGTGGCCTGCGCCAGGCTCATCAGGCGGTGTTGCAAACTCGTCTTGGTGCTCATGCCGGGCCGATTCTTCAGTGAGCGCGCCAGTTGCGCAGTTGGGAAATCTCGTAGCCCAGCGCGCCTTGGTGGCGTGAGAAGTAACGATGGATCTCGACGAGCTTGAGCATGCGCACATCGCTGTCCTCGATGACGCGGATCTGCGAGCGCAGTTGGGTCAGCAGCAGGCGCAGGCCCAGGGCCCGTACATCGAGCGAGCACTCCCCCTCCAGCAGCGCCAGCCACAAAGGATCGGTGGCGTCCGGCAGCTC
>NZ_VIDT01000881.1 GCF_006519715.1 Ideonella azotifigens | reverse complement strand
GTGCGCGACCTGTTCTATCCGCAGGCAACGCTGGCCCGCCTGCAGGCCTTGCTGGCCGCCCTGTCGCAACAGGCCTCGCGCGGCGAAGTCCAGGCGCACGCCTTCCGCGACGCAACCGGCCTGGGCCGCAAGCGCGCGATCCAGATCCTCGAATATTTCGACCGCAGCGGCGTGACGCGCCGCGTGCGTGACGCCCACGTGCTGCGCGCCGAGGCTGAAGCCCCGCTCCTACAATCCCCGGCGCACCCCGGCTGAGCGCCGGGTCGCAACACGGAAGGCACACTCACCCGGTGGTGGGCCCGGGCTTCAAACCCGGTAGGGGGCGTCAGCCGCTCCCTGGTCGGTTCGACTCCGGCTGCTTTCCGCCAGGACCGCTTTCAACGCTGCGCCAGCAGGTCCTTCACGGCCTGCTGCACCTCGGGCGCATCCCAGTTCAACTCGCCCACATGCCAGGCCTGGGCGCGGCCCTGGCGGTCGATCAGCACGCTGGCGGGCAGTGCGGGGATGCCCCAGGCCTTGAGCTGGGCCTGGCTGCGGTCCAGCAGCGGCAGGCCGTCGAAGATGACGCGCTCGTCGAGGAACTCGCGCACGCGCTGCGGCATCTCGCCGCAGTTGACGCCGATGACCTTCAGGCCCTGGGCGCCGTACTTCAGCAGCAGCCGGTTCAGGGCCGGCATCTCGCGCTCGCAGGGCTCGCAGAAGGTGGCCCAGAAGTTCAGCAGCACGACCTGGCCGCTGAACTCGGTGAGCGATACCGCGCGGCCGTCTTCCAGGGCCTTGGCCTGCAGCGCCGGCGTGGCGCGCTGGCCCCAGGGCATCAGCTTGCCAAGCACGATGGCGGCGCGGGCTGAGGCCGCGAGCATCGTCGCTGTGACTGCGGCGAGCCAGGTTCTTCTGCGCACCTTGCAGGCTCCGTTCAGGCCGTGACCTTTTCCGAGCGGATCTGGTACTTGAACGTGGCCGGGTCCAGGCTGTCGAGCCGGCCTTCGGTGGTTTCGCCTTGCGGGTACATCAAGAAGCCGGCGGGCGGCAACTGGCTGCCGGCCAGCGGCACGTCGTGGCCGTGGTTGTAGGCGATCCAGTTCATCTCCCAGGCGCCGAACAACATGGCGCGCGCGGCGCGCACCTTGGGGTCCGTCAGTGCCAGGCCGCCTGCCTGTTCTTCCAGCATGACCTTGCGCACGTCCGCCGGGTCGACCGGGATCCAGCCGTGGCCTTCGGCGTAGAAGTCGGCACGGCAGTGCTGGGCTTTGGTGATGTCGCCGCTCTTGCCCAGGCTCTTGTAGCCGTGCACCGAGTCGTCCACGCGCACGCCGTAGGCGTCCCGCGCCGGAATGCCTGTAGCCCGCGCCAGCGCGACCCACAGGCCGTTCAGGTCGGCACACTTGCCCGAGAGGTTGCCGGACTCCAGCATGAAGGCCACGTTGCCGGTGCCGCAGCCGCGCACGCTGCCTTCGCGCCGGGTGTGCTCGATGACCCAGTCGTAGATGGCCTGGGCCTTGGCAATGGTGTCGGCCGGGTTGCCGGCGTCCTTCTGGATCTGCTCGGCGGTCTGCTTGACCTTGCCGTCCAGCGGCGCGAGCGAGGTGGGCTGCAGGTAGGGGTGCAGCTCGGCTGCGCTCAGCGGCTTCATGTTGGGCCTGGCGCCCAGGTTGACGGCGCGGTCGCGGGTCGCGATGCGCTGGGTCAGCACCACGCGCTGCGGCGCGGCCGGATCGGTGAATGCCACGCGTAGCAGGCGGGTGTCCTGGCCCTTGGTTGCCATGACTTCGGCCAGCTTGGCGCCTGGGGCTTCGAAGCGGGTGGCCAGCGTGCGCTGGTAGCCGGGCAGCTCGTCCATGGCCAGCGGCAGCCAGACGCGGCCGTTGGCCGTGCGCTCGGTCAGCTCGATGGTGGTGGTCACGTCGTGCACCTGCCAGCCC
>NZ_VIDT01000880.1 GCF_006519715.1 Ideonella azotifigens | reverse complement strand
GACCCGGCCGATCAATGCCGTGTCGGAGGCCGCGCGGCGTTTCGCGGCCGGCGAGACGCCGGGCGACCTGCCGCTGCGCCGCAATGACGAGATCGGTTCGCTGGCGCGCCGTTTCCAGCAGATGCAGGTGCAGATCACGCGCCAGCTGGCCGACCTGACGACCAAGCAGCAGGAACTGGAGCACCTGTCGCACCACGACATGCTGACCGGCCTGCCGAACCGCCGGCTGTTCCAGGACCGGCTGGCGCACGCGTTGGCCCAGGCCAGGCGCAATGGCGAAGCGGTCTGCCTGCTGTTCATCGACCTGAACAACTTCAAGCAGGTCAACGACCAGCACGGCCACGATGCCGGCGACGTGGTGCTGCAAATCATCGCCCAGCGGCTGCACGCCGCGATGCGCCAGGCCGACACCGTGGCCCGCCTGGGCGGCGACGAGTTCGTCGTGCTGCTGGACACCTCGGCCCACCCGCTGCACGTGGCCCTGATCGCAGAGAAGCTGCTCGACGAGATCCGCCTGCCGGTGCCGCACGGCTGCAAGCAGCTGCAGGTCGACGCCAGCATCGGCATCGCCCGCTACCCGCATGACGGCGAAACCGCCAGCGACATCATGGCCAATGCCGACCGCGCGATGTATGCCACCAAGACCGCTGGCGAGGGCGGCTACCGGTTTTTCTCGGTGCCACTGGAGTGAACAAGGTTGGCGCGGCTGGATAAGCTGCGCAGCTCATTCCAAATCCATCAGGAGATCCTCATGCGTTATCGCCGCCTGGGCCGCGCCGGCCTGCAAGTCAGCGAGCTGTCGCTGGGTTCGTGGGTCACGTACCACAACCAGGTCAATGTCAATGCCGCCGTCGAGATGATGGCCGCGGCCTTTGATGCCGGCGTCAACTTCTTCGACAACGCCGAGGCCTATGCCGCCGGCGAGAGCGAAACCGTGATGGGGCAGGCGCTGAAGAAGCTGGGCTGGAACCGGCTGGACTATGTCGTCTCGACCAAGTTCTTCTGGGGCCTGCCGGGCCAGCATGGGCCGGTGAACCGCAAGAACACGCTGAACCGCAAGTACCTGATGCAGGCCATCGACGGCTCGCTGCAGCGCTTCGGCCTGGCGCACCTGGACCTCGTCTACTGCCACCGGCCGGACCCGAACACGCCGATCGAGGAGACCGTGCACGCGATGAGCGACATGATCACCCAGGGCAAAGCGCTGTACTGGGGCACCAGCGAGTGGAGCGCGGCCGAGATCCGCGCCGCCTGGGACATTGCCGAGCGCCATCACCTGCACAAGCCGGTGGTCGAGCAGCCGCAGTACCACCTGTTCCACCGCCGCAAGGTGGAGCATGAGTACGCCCGGCTCTACGACGACATCGGCCTGGGCCTGACGACCTGGAGCCCGCTGGCTTCGGGCCTGCTCACCGGCAAGTACAGCGCCGGCGTACCGGCCGATTCGCGCGGCGCGCTGCAGGACATGGGTTTCCTGCGTGAGGGCCTGACCGATGCCGCCAAGAACGCCGCGGTGCAGCAGCTCGCGCCGATTGCCGCCGAGCTCGGGGGCACCACCGCGCAACTGGCCATCGCCTGGGCGACGAAAAATCCGCACGTCAGCTCGGTGATCACCGGCGCGTCCAAGGTCTCGCAGCTGCAGAGCAACCTGGGTGCGCTGGCGATTGCCGACAAGCTGACGCCTGAGGTGATGGCGCGCATCGAGGAAATCACCGGCAAGCTGGCGGACTGAGCGTGACTGGGGCACCCGGTCTCGCGGGTACGCAAGACCACCTGCCGGGCGGCCCGGTGCCGGCCGCGCAAACTCAGCGGTTCAGCGCGTCCAGCCGCTCGATCGTGCCAACATCGGTCCACGGCCCCGGCCACAACCGGGCGCCGACGCGGCCGTCTGCGATGGCGGCGTCCAGCTTGGGTCGCAGCGCC
>NZ_VIDT01000088.1 GCF_006519715.1 Ideonella azotifigens | reverse complement strand
CCCGCGCCGCGCGTGCTGCAGGCCTTGCTCGACCACCTGAGCCCCATCTGGCTCACCGGCAGCGAACTTGAAGGCGTGCCGCTGGGCGATTGCTGGCAGCACCCCGCCGCGGGCGGCAGCGGCCCCACCGCCGGCTGGGTGCCGTTCCACAAGCTAAGCCAGTGGTTGACCTACTCTCTTCTCGAACCCTTCGAGTGGGCCGGCATCACGCTCACCGAGCTGGACGGCATGACCGGCCTGCCCGAGTACCGCAACGGCGGCCTGCTGCTGGACACGCAGGTGCTGCTGCCGCGCGACCCAAACTTCGCAGAGCGCCAGTACACGGCCGCGAACGAGGCCATCGTCGAGTGGCGCGCACTCACCGTCGCGCTCATCGATGAACTCGCACCGCTGGTGCGCGCCCGGCTCGGCAAGACCGCGGCCGAGATGCCGCTGGCCTGCATCCTCGAAGGCGGCACCTGGGCGGCAGGCCGCGAGATCGCCAGGACGCTGCGCGAAGGCGGCAAGCCGCCGCTGAACATCGCCAGTGACGGCACGGTGTTTTGAGGAGTTGAATTGAACCCACCCATGTCGAAGCAGCGGGCCGAGCGCCAGGCCGCTCCCAAGCCGGCCCGCGCCCCCTCCGGGGGCCGGGCGATGTACCCATCGCACGCGGGGCAGTCATGAGCCAGATTCATCACGTTGTCCACCCGCTGATCCAGCACAAGCTCACGCTGATGCGCGAGAAGGACCGCAGCACCAACAGCTTCCGCCGCCTGATGGGCGAGATCAGCATGCTGATGGCCTATGAAGTGACGCGCGACATGCCCACGCAGCTGATCGACATCGAGACGCCGCTGGAGCCCATGCAGAGCCCGGTGATCGACGGCAAGAAAACCGTGTTCATCAGCATCATGCGGGCGGGAGCCGGTTTCCTGGACGGCATGCTCAACGTCGTGCCCGGTGCCCGCATCGGCCACATCGGCCTGTACCGCGACCCGAAGACGCTGGTGGCCGTCGAGTACTACTTCAAGATGCCGGCCGACATGGAAAACCGCGACGCCATCGTGCTCGACCCCATGCTCGCCACCGGCAACTCCGCCGTCGCCGCCGTCGACCGCCTGAAGGAAACCCGCCCTAAGTCCATCCGCTTCGTCTGCCTGCTGGCAGCCCCCGAAGGCCTGAAGAACTTCACCGAAGCCCACCCGGACGTACCGGTCTACACGGCAGCCATCGACCGCGGCCTGAACGAACACGGCTACATCGTGCCGGGGCTGGGGGACGCGGGGGATCGGCTGTTCGGGACGAAGTAGCTGCACGTCAGCCTCTTCGGCCCAGCGCTGCCTGCCAACCTTCGCTCCGCCTTACTGGCCGCTCACCAACTCGTTTGCGACCTCTCGCAGGCAACGGATCAGTTGCGCGCTGCTGGGCGTGTTCACGCGAGTGCGCAGCGTGATGATGCCCACCGGCGGCAATTCGATCGGCACCTTGATGGGCAGCACCTTGAGCAGGCCCTCGCGCTCGAAATGCAGCGCCACCTGCTGGGCGAGAAAGCCCAGTGCGGCGCGGTCGCGCACGAAGCTGAGCGTGGCCAGGAAGGAAGCTGATTCGATCAGATCCGCCGGCGGGTTCAGCCCATGCTTGTAGAACATCTGGTGGAGCTTGATGCGCGAGGAAGCCCAGGGCGGAGGCACAACCCAGGGCTCGCGCGCGAGGTCGGACCATGTCAGCCTGACCTGCCTGGCAAGCGGGTGATCGGGACGGGCCACGACACGCATCGGCTCCTCGTACAGCGCTTCGGTCGCCAGGTCCGGCGCGGCATAGCCAGGTTCCAACCGGCCAACGAACAGATCCAGCTCGCCCACCCGCAGCCGCGGCAGCAAACGGGTCAGGTCCCCCTCTTCCACCAGCACCGTGCTCTGCGCCGATTGCGCCTTCAGCAAGGCCACCGCCCGGGTCAAGAGCACCGGCATGGCCACCACCATGCAGCCCACGCTGGTGCGGCCAGCCGCGCCGCTGGCCACGGATGCGATCTCGTCACGGGTGCGCCCGTAGTCGGCCAGCACCGAGCGGGCGAAGCGCACGACCGCGGCGCCATACGGGGTGGGCTCGGTGCCGCGCGTGGAGCGGTCGAACAGACTCAGCTCGAACATGCGCTCGATCTCCGCGAGCGTTTTGGAGACGGCCGGCTGGGTCACCGACAGGAACTCGGCAGCCCGCCCCAGGTGGCGGAATTCATCCAGGGCCACCAGCAGTTGCAGGTGGCGCAGCTTGAGGTTGGAGCGCAGCACACGGTCAATGTCAGCCATCCCGCGACCATAACCTGGACGGAATGAAGACAGTCCACTATGTGATTGGATCGCCATGAGCCAAAGGCGAAGAATGGGCGCCACTACAACAGGAGACATTCCCCATGCATGCCAGCCGCCGCCACTTCATCCTTGGCAGCTTGAGCGCCGCTGCGCTCGCTGCCACCAGCCGCGCTTCTGCCGCCGGCTATCCCGACCACCCCATCACCTTCGTCTGCCCGTGGCCCGCAGGCGGCACGGCGGACATGACGATGCGCGTGCTGTGCGCAGAGGCTGCCAAGCCACTGGGCCAGACCATCGTGGTGGACAACAAGGCGGGGGCGGCCGGCATGCTGGGCCTGCGCGCGCTGGCCGCGGCCAAGGCCGATGGCTACACCATCGGCCAGATTCCCATCTCGGTGGCGCGCTTCTCGCAGCTGGGGTCGGTGCCGCTCGATCCGTTGAAGGACCTGAGCTACATCGCCCGCGTGTCGGGCCAGACCTTTGGCATCGTGTGCCAGGCCGAGGCGCGCTGGAAGGACATCAAGGAGCTGGTGGCCGATGCCAAGGCCCACCCGGGCAAGCTGACCTATGCCAGCGCGGGCGTGGCCGGTGCCACGCATGTGGGCATGGAGGAATTCAACCAGGTCGCCGGCATCGAGATGCTGCACATCCCCTACAAGGGCGGTGCACCGGCCCTGCAGGCGGTGCTGGGTGGCGAAGCCGACCTGCTGATCGATTCCAGTTCCTGGGCGCCGCATGTGCAGTCCGGCAAGCTGCGTCTGCTGGGCACGCTGGGAGCACGCCGCACGAATGACTTCAAGGACGTGCCCACCGTCAGCGAACAAGGCTTCCCGGTGGTGGTGGACGCGCCCAATGGCATTGGCGGGCCCAAGGGACTGGACCCTGCCGTGCTGGCCAGGCTGCGCGCAGCCTTCAGGCTGGCCGCAGCCAGCCCGGAGTTCGCTGCCGCCTGCGGCAGGATCGATGCGCCGCTGATGTACCTGGACGGCCCGGACTACGAGAAGTACGTGGCCCAGACCATGCAGAAGGAAAAGCTGCTGATCGACAAGCTCAAGCTGCGCGAGCTGCTTGCCAAGGGATGACCACCACCGCCCTCCTTCAAGGCTTCATGCAAAACAACGCACCGCTGATACGCCTGCACCCGCGGGACAACGTGCTGATCGCCCGGCGCCCCATTGCGCTGGGCGAAACCCTGGCTGGCATGGGCCTGCGCGCCCGTGCCCAGGTGCCGGCCGGGCACAAGATCACCGCCCGCGCCATCGCCGAGGGTGAAGCCGTCCTCAAGTACGACACCGTGATCGGCTTCGCGGCGCGTGCGCTCGAGGCCGGCGAGTACCTGCACACGCACAACATCCGCCACGAGGAACGCGACGGCTTCGCCTACGAATTCGGCACCGACCTGAAACCCGTGGCCCTGTTGCCAGCGCACGAGCGGGCCACCTTCCTGGGCATCGTGCGTGCCGATGGCAGGGTGGCCACGCGCAACTACATCGGCCTGATCGCCTCGGTGAACTGTTCCTCCACGGTGATCCACAAGGTGGCCGAATGGTTCACGCCGGAGCGGCTGGCCGCCTATCCGAATGTGGACGGTGTCGTCGCCTTCGCCCAGACCAGCGGCTGCGGCATGTCCTCGCCCAGCGAACATTTCGATGTGCTGCGCCGCACCCTGGCAGGCTATGCGCGCCACCCGAACCTGGGCGGCGTGGTCGTCGTGGGCCTGGGCTGCGAGCGCAATCAGGTGCCTGAATTGATGGCCTCGCAAGGCCTGGATGAGAGCCGGCAGCTGCAAAGCCTGGTGATGCAGCAGACGGGCGGCACCCGCGCCACCATCGCGGCAGGCATCGCCGCCGTACAGGCCATGTTGCCGGCGGCCAATGACATCCAACGCGTGCCGGTGCCCGCCAGCCACCTGAAGATCGGCCTGGAATGCGGCGGCTCGGACGGTTTTTCCGGCATCAGCGCCAATCCTGCATTGGGTGCGGCAATGGACATCCTGGTCGCCCATGGCGGCACCGCCATCCTGTCGGAAACGCCGGAGATCCATGGCGTGGAGCACCTGCTGACGCGCCGCGCGGTCAGCGAAGCCGTGGGCCGCAAGCTGCTGGCCCGGCTGGACTGGTGGAAGCGCTACACCGCCGGCCACAACGGCCAGTTCAACGGCGTGGTGGGCCCTGGCAACCAGGCCGGCGGGCTGGCCAACATCGTCGAGAAGTCGCTGGGCTCGGCAATGAAAGCCGGCACCACGCCGCTGCGCGCGGTCTACGAATATGCCGAGCCCATCACCGAAACCGGCTTTGTCTTCATGGACTCGCCCGGCTACGACCCGGTGGCGACCACCGGCCAGATCGCCAGCGGCGCCAACCTGATCTGCTTCACCACCGGCCGCGGTTCGATGTTCGGCTCCAAGCCGGCCCCCACGCTGAAGCTGGCCTCCAACACGCCGATGTTCGAGCGGCTCAGCGAAGACATGGACATCAACTGCGGCCTGGTCATCGACGGCAAGCTCGGCATCGAGCAGATGGGCCGCCAGATCTTCGAGCACATCCTGCGTGCGGCCTCTGGCGAAGCCACCTGCAGCGAAAAACTTGGCCTGGGCGACCATGAATTCGTCCCCTGGCACCTTGGAATTGTGAGCTGAACATCCCGATGCAACACGACCTGACCCTGCACAACAGCG
Organism: Ideonella azotifigens; assembly: GCF_006519715.1. Lineage (GTDB taxonomy): Bacteria > Pseudomonadota > Gammaproteobacteria > Burkholderiales > Burkholderiaceae_C > Ideonella > Ideonella azotifigens. The sequence continues at coordinate 8,101 of NZ_VIDT01000088.1, read as the reverse complement.
AGCTGCTGCGCACCCGGAATTTCATTGCCGGCACCTGGCGCGCCGCGGCTGGCGGCGCCACGCTGCCGGTGACTGACCCGGCCAACCAGCGCCTGATCGCCGAGGTGCCCGACAGCAGCGCCGACGACGCGCAACAGGCGGCCGATGCCGCCTACGCCGCCTTCCCGGCCTGGCGCGCCACCCCCGCCAAGGCCCGGGCCCAGGTCATCAAGCGCTGGCTGGCCTTGATCCTGGCGAACCAGGACGACCTGGGCCGCCTGATCTCGCGCGAACAGGGCAAGCCGCTGGCCGAAGGCCGGGCCGAGGTGCTGTACGCAGCCAGCTATGTCGAATGGTTCGCCGAAGAAGCGGTGCGCATCTGCGGCGACGTGATCGCCCCGCCGGTGGTCGGCCGGCAGATGTTCGCGATCAAGGAGCCGGTGGGCGTGGTCGCGGTCATCACGCCCTGGAACTTCCCCGCGGCGATGATCGCCCGCAAGATCGCGCCGGCCCTGGCCGCAGGTTGCAGCGTGCTGGCCAAGCCTGCCGAGGACACGCCGCTGACGGCCCTGGCCCTGGTGCACCTGGCCGAACAGGCCGGCTTGCCGGCCGGCGTGCTGAACATCATCTGCGCCTCGCGCGCCCAAACGCCTGCCGTGGTCGATGCCTGGCTGGCCGACGGGCGGGTGCGCAAGATCAGCTTCACCGGCTCCACGCCGGTGGGCAAGCACCTGGCGCGCGAGTCGGCCGCGACCCTCAAGAAGCTCTCGCTGGAGCTGGGCGGCAACGCCCCCTTCATCGTGTTCGACGACGCCGACCTGGACGCCGCAGTCCAGGGCCTGATGGCCGCCAAATTCCGCAATGGCGGCCAGACCTGCGTCTGCCCCAACCGCGTCTACGTGCAGGCCGGTGTGTTCGAAGCCTTTGCCGACAAGCTGGCGGCCCAGGTGGGTGCGTTGCGCGTCGGTCCGGCCACCGAGGCCGATGCACAGATCGGGCCGATGATCAACGAGCGCGCGGTCCACAAGATCCTGCGCCACATCGACGACGCGGTTGCGCAGGGGGCCAAGGTGCTGGTGGGCGGCCACCGCGTGCGCGAGGAGCTGGGCCCGAACTACATTGCCCCTACGGTGCTGGCTGGCGCCACCAAGGCCGCCGCGCTGTGCGCCGAGGAGACCTTCGGCCCGGTCGTGCCGCTGTTCCGCTTCGAGCAGGAGGACGAGGTGCTCCGGGACGCCAACGACACGCCCTTCGGCCTGGCCGCCTACTTCTACTCGCAGGACGTGCGGCGCATCGCCCGCGTGGCCAGCGCGCTGGAATGCGGCATCGTCGGCATCAACGAAGGCGCGGTTGCCGCCGAGGCGGCCCCGTTCGGCGGCGTCAAGGAATCCGGCTACGGCCGCGAGGGGTCACGCCACGGCCTGGAGGATTACATGCACATCAAGTACCTTTGCCAAGGCGGCCTGGCATGATCGCCGCCGGCAACCCCTTCAAGGCCGCGCTGGCCCGCGGCGAGCCGCAGATCGGCCTGTGGCTGTCCATGGCCCATCCCTACAGCGCCGAGATCTGTGCCACGGCCGGCTTCGACTGGCTGCTGATCGACGGCGAGCACGCGCCCAACGACGTGCGCGCCAGCCTGGCCCAGCTTCAGGCAGTGGCCCCCTATCGCGGCCAGCCGGTGCTGCGCAGCGTGAACAGCGACCCCGCGCTGATCAAGCAGCTGCTGGACATCGGCGCCCAGAACCTGCTGGTCCCCATGGTGGACACGCCCGAGCAGGCGCGCGCCATCGTGGCTGCAACGCGCTATCCACCGCAAGGTGTGCGCGGCGTGGGCGCCGCGGTGGCCCGGGTGTCGCGCTGGGGCGCTCGCGCCGACTACGTCCACCGCGCCAACGACGAAGTCTGCCTTCTGGTCCAGGCCGAGACCGTCACCGCGCTGGCCAACCTGGAGGCGATCTGCGCGGTAGACGGCGTGGACGGCGTCTTCATCGGGCCGGCCGACCTGGCCGCCTCCATGGGCCATCTCGGCCAGCCCCAGTACCCCGAGGTGCAGGCCGCCATCGACGACGCGATCCGCCGCATCCACGCCAGCGGTAAGGCCGCCGGCACGCTCACCGGCGACGTGGCCGCGGCCCGCCGCTACCTGGACCTGGGCGCTCGCTTCGTTGCCGTGGGCATCGACGTGACGCTGATGATCAGCGCAGTGCGCCAGCGCGCCGCGGAATTCGGCCTGGGCGGCCCGTCATCCGTACCGAGCGGCGGCCCTTATTGAATGCCCATGCCCCGCTGGCTTCGACCGAGCCCAGAAAGGCGGTGACCAGCGCGCTGACGTTTCGTTGCTCCAGCAAACGCTCGTCCTCATCGAGAATGTCGTGGAACTCGCTGAAGCGACTGGGGCCATCCTTGAGGAAGCCTTCTGTCTGCGCGTCGTCACAGAAATGCAGGTCGAGTGCGTCGAGCGCGGTGCGCAGGGCCTGCTGGTAGGGGCCCCGGGGTCGGAGGCGTTCCACAAAAAGTGCAGACAGCGCCGACCACGAGCCTGGAAGATAGCGAAGGACGTGGACGATGTCGGCCACATCCTTGGGCTCCTGGCGGCCCAAGGCGAGCGCCTTGAGTGCAATGAAGGCGCCGGCATCGGCATGCCGCACGACTTCCGTCGCCGTCTCGCCGCCATCGGGCAGCGCGACCGTCAAGGACCGCTCGCGGCACCAATCGGTGGCCATGGCTGCGAACGGCATGCCGCCTGCGAACAGGCTGCCATCGGCGATGGGCACTTGCTTGAAGTCCTGGAAGTCCGTGGTGTTGACCAGGAGGTCAACCCGCATCCAGTTGCCGTCGATCTCACGCTCCCATTGCCAGCGGCTCTCCCCGCCCTTGCCGTTCTGGAATGGGGCAAATCCGGCGTTCTCCAGCCGAGCTCTCAGATCGCCCGGAGTCTGGAGGCCCGCCAGTACCGCCACATCGAGGACCACATCCACGTCGTTGGATCCCACGTGGGCAGGCACGTCCGGCGGCGACTCGGGTGCGAGGTAGCGCGGCACCAAGCCTCCGATGAGACGCAGGCCACTGCCCAGTTCACCGAAGGCGCGGAGCAGCAAGACCAACAGGGTCTCGCACGCCAGCGTCATGTCGGGGCTGTACCCCGCGGCTTTCTTGGGTTTGTCAGACATCGCTCGCCTCGTCAAGCTTCAGGTAGCGCTGCCGGAATTCGGCTGCCAGTTCCTTGTTGCGGCCCACGCCGTCCAGCAGGTCCAGGTACTGGACGAAGGGGCTGGCAGCGCGCAGGCCTGGGTGATCCGGCAGCTCTTCGGCGAACAGCAGCGCGGCACCTTCGCGTTCGATGAACATGAAGTTGGCACCCTTGTCCGCGGGCTTGAGCTTCAACCCTTCTGCCCAATCCTCGCCCTTGCCTGGCGGCACGACGACCACCGCGCGGTCCACGCTGGTCAAGGTGGGAACAAGCAGATTGGCCGCAGCCGCACCGGTAAGTACCCATCCATTTCGCTCGACGAGCCCCTTGGCCAGCGCGCTCGTGATGCCTTCTGGCGCGAAGCCGTACCAACGACTGCGCACTTCGGACCGCGCAGCCCAAACAGCCGCCCAGGCATCCAACAGTTCGGCGGGCCGGGAAATTCGGCGCCGCTGGGTCGGCCCTGCGCCCGTTGACTGCACCCAGTCCTGGCGCTCCATCTCCTGCATCGTCTTGGAGACGGTGTAGGCGGAAGTCGCGGCCATCTGGGCCAGTTCGGCGCCCGAAATGAAGTCGCGCCCCGCAGTGCGATGCCAATGCATCAGCATCGCATGCACGACCTGCTCACGCGCGCCGGAAAAGACACTGCCAATGCGCCGCCCCGGCAGGGCCTGGGGCGCTCGCTCGATGTCCACCAGCCAAGTGCCATGATGGAAATAAAGCGTGCCACTCGTGTCGAAGTAGTTGATGCCGGCCTTGCGCAAGGCCTCGCGTGAACCTTGGCTCAGGTGGTCAGCGGCCACGACCAGCAGCACGGGCACCTGCCGCGCAGCTTCGGTTCGACTGCCCTCGTAGGCCCGGAGCTGCTCGACCGCCAGACGGACATCTCTCGGATAGGCGGTTCGTCGGGTCTCGATGGCAAGCTCAAGCACTTGCCCGTCAGGCATTCGCACCTGCAGCGCCGCATCCAGCTCGCGCACATCCTCATGTCCGTCGCGAAAGCGCACGCCATCCCGGCGCGCCAGGCAGTGGAGCTGGGTCGCTGATGTCAGCGCCTCCAGCAGGGCCGCCACCAAGTCGCTGTCGTCATGAAGGATGCCAGACATGGGCTCATGTTAGCTGCCCAGCCAATATAGCTCAAGCTCATAAATTAGCTGTTTTAGACATATTTGCTGCACAGCAAATATGCCCCCTGCTCCGCTCAACCCGCCCCCGGGCCGCCTTTGCAGGCGGCCAAGCTCACGTGGCTGCACTTCACGCGCAATTCGCCATCGCTCAGGACGGCAGCCTTGAACTTGTCGCCCAGCCTGTCGAACAGTTGCTGCGACTCGCCATTGGCGGTGCAGCGGCAGGCGCCAATCCTGGGCTTGATGACTCACCAGTCGTGGCGGCAGCGGTGGTTGGGGGAACGTCGTCATGACACACGAGGGCCTCAGGACATTCCCGTTCGGGACAGTCACGATTTGGTCATCGAAAGGGCAGGACTTTCGGTCGTCCGGCAGGTTACTTTCCCGATTGGGAATTTCCACCGCAAGGTCGCTTCAGCGGCGTTTCACCGCCTGGCATTTTGAAGTTCCAGTTGCGCACCCTCCTCGGCACCATCGCCCGCCACAGGCATCGAATCATCCACAACCCCATGACCCGCTCTCCCTTTCTTGTGTCAGCCCTTCGTTCGGCCGCCGTCTGCATGGCGCTGTCCGGGACATGGGCAACGCACGCCTTTGCCGGCGTTGCATTTGCTATCCACGACACCACGGCGCAACCAGACCGATTCACCACCGTGGTGCAATTCGAGGTCATTCGCAGCAGCGACATTGCATCGTACGCACAAGTCGATTTCGCCACCGTGGACGGTTCCGCCGTGGCGGGGCGGGACTACACCGAGACCAAGGGAACCCTCAGCTTTGAGCCCGGACAAACCATGAAGATGGTCACGGTGCCAATCGCTGGCCGGCAGGTCAGCACGCCGCTGGAATTCGGCTTGAAATTGACCAACCCTGCGGCTCGGCCCACCGCCGGAAAAGTCTGGCTGGAAGCGGGTTCGTCAAGCATCTCGAACTTTGTGCAGGGCGCTGCGGTCGCTGACCTCAACGGCGACGGCCAGCCCGACGCCGTGTTCACCGCGGCCAGCAGTGGCGCGCCCGCACTCTCGATCCTGCGCAACGCCACGCCAGAGAAGTCCGGGAAGTCCAAATTCGCAAAGGCAATCACTGTTGCCCTTCCCTCCGCTCCGTTCAGGGTCAGCAGTGCCGACCTCAACCGTGACGGTCGCCCGGACCTGATTGTCTCGACCTCGGACGCGACGGCTTTCTACGTGCTCCTGAACGACACCAAAGTTGGCGGGAACGACCTTGCCTTTTCCAGGACCGATGTCGCACTGTCCTCGGCCACCTACGACGCGGCAACCGCGGACTTCGATGGCGACGGCATCGAAGACATCGCCACGGCAGGAGGCGTGAGCGGCACCGTGTCGGTTTGGAGGAACACCACCCCGAAGGGCGCTGAAACGCCTCAGTTGACCAAGGTCGGCACGCTCGCCAGCAGCCCCGGCGCGAGCTCCTACAGCTTCTCGGTGCGCACCCTGGATGTCAATCACGACGGCAAGCCCGACCTCGCCGTCGGCAACCTTCTGGCCCCTGAGGTAGACATCCTGATCAACACCACCGCGGCAGGTGGACCCATCACTTTCGCCCCTGCGATCGCAGTCCCGGTTGCCGACGGCGTCACCGGCCTGGAAACCGGCGATGTGGATGGCGACGGGCTTCCTGATCTCGTCAGCGCCAACAACAGCTCGCAGCAAACCGGGAAGACATTCAGCGTGCTGCTGAATCGCACGGCAACCGCAGCACCCACGCCTGCTTTCACCGTGCAGAACATGGTGGAAGGTGCTCCCTATGACCTGCGGCTCGCCGACATGAATGGCGACGGGACAATCGACATTGTGTTGGCAAACTTGAACTCCGACGGCCAAGGCAATGGCGCGATCACCATCTACCTGAATCGAACGCCGGCTGGCGCGCCCAGCGCTCAATTCGAGAAGCTCTACACCGCCTTTGTCGCCGAGGAGCCGCATGCGCTCGGGTTGGCAGACTTCAACCACGACGGCCGCCTCGACATCGTCACCGCCCAGTTTTCGTCGTTCCCACCCGAGGCTGCCGCAGCCAAGTTCCTGTTCGGTCAAAAGGCACCTCAAAACCCTAGCGCCAAGATCAAGGATGCCGAGGGCATCGCCACCTTGACGCCAAAGCGAGGATCCTGACCCTCAAGGGGCAGCGTCCCTTGATGACCGTTGCCGCCTTGCCTGAGTCCGGGCAGCCGACACCGCGGCCATCAGCCAAGCGCCGGCCCCTGGTGAAACACCAGGTCCTCGACCACCTCGCCGCCCACCAGATGCCGCTCGATGATGCGGTCCATGTTGGCCGGGGTGACGTTGTAGTACCAGGTGCCGTCCGGCTGCACGCACATCACCGGGCCGCCTTTGCAGGCGGCGAAGCAGCTGACGCGGCTGCGCTTCACACGCAGTTCGCCATCGTTCAAGCCCGCTGCCTTGAACTTGTCGCCCAGGCTGTCGAACAGCTGCTGTGACTCGCCGTTGGCGGTGCAGCGGGTGCCGGTGCAGACCAGCAGGTGGCGGCGGTAGGCGCCGATCTTGGGTTTGGTGACGGTGACCGCGATGTCGGTGGACTCGCCTGCAGAAGCTGTGTCGCTCATGCCTCGTCTCCTGCAGTGGCAGCGTCAGCCAATTCTGCGGCCTCGACCGGCTCGGACAGGGTCGACACGATGTAGTCCAGCGGCAGCCGGTGGCGCAGCGCCAGCGCCTCGGCACTGGCGCCTGCGGCATGTTCGGCCTGCAGCGTGTCCAGCCAGCCCAGCAGGCCGGTGGACAGCGAGCGGCCGGGCTTTTCGCCTTCGCGTGTATCGCCGCCAGCGTCCAGGTCGTACTTGTTGGCATAGCCGCGCGGCGTGACCATCAGACCGTGGCGCACAAAGGTGTGGCTGTTGCCGATCAGCACGGTGGTCAACATGCCGATGTCGGCCTCGGCCATCCTGTCCAGCGTGCTGAACTCGATGCGCTCGCGGCGGCGGTAGGCGCTCTTGACGATGGCCACCGGCGTGTCCGCCCGGCGGTGGCGCAGGAACAGGCGCTGGGCCTCGACGATCTGGCGCGTGCGGCGGCCGCTTTTCGGGTTGTAGAGCGCCACCACGAAGTCGGCGCTGGCGACGGCATCCAGCCGGCGCGCGATCACCGGCCACGGTGTCAAGAGGTCACTCAATGAGATGGCGCAGAAGTCGTGCGTCAACGGCGCGCCGACCAGGGCTGCGCAGGCGTTCAGCGCCGAAGCGCCGGGCACGATCTCGACCTTGACCTCGTCGTCCGGCGTCCAGCCGGCCTGGAACAGCACCTCGAAGGTCGGGCCGGCCATGCCGTACACGCCCGCGTCGCCCGACGAAATGAGCGCCACCTTCTTGCCGGCGCGCGCCGCTTCCAGCGCGCTGACGGCCCGGTCCAGCTCCTCGGTCATGCCCTTGCGCACGACCTCCTTGCCTTCCAGCAGCTCGGCCACCAGCTTGATGTAGGTGACGTAGCCGATCACCACGTCGGCTTCGGCAATCGCCTCGCGGGCGCGGGCCGTCATGTGGGCCTGGCTGCCGGGGCCGATGCCCACCAGCATGATCTTGCCGGCGGGCTTGGCGGTGTCGGGAGATTGGATCTCGGTCACTGTCTCGGTGGTCATTGCAAAAGCTCCGGAGAAGGTCAGGCGCGGGCCGCGATGGGCTGCGTCGCACCACTGCGGCCGGCCAGCAACAAGGGCTGCAGGAAGCGGCGGAACAGCGGCAACGCCGCGGCACCCAGCGAGGCCCAGAAGGCCAGCGCCAGCCAGGCCGTGGCCCAGACGAACTGCTGCTCCAGCGACTGCATCTGCTCGCGCG
>NZ_VIDT01000879.1 GCF_006519715.1 Ideonella azotifigens | reverse complement strand
CCAGCCAGCGCGGCTCGAAACGCCCCAGACCCAGGTAGACCAGCAGCGGGTAGGCGGCGGTCAGCACGACCACCAGGCCCCAGCGCATGGCCGGACTCAGGCGCTGGTTTCGGCGGCGTCAGGGGCTTTGATCAGGCCCTGCAGCGCGTCGATCACATCCTGCAGCGTGCGCACGGCCTTGAAGGCCTCCGGCTGCAGGCGCTTGCCGACCAGCGGCTTGAGCCGGACGATCAGGTCGACCGCATCGATGCTGTCGATGTCCAGGTCTTCGTGCAGGCGGGCGGTGGCCACGACCCGGTCGGGCGCGATGTCGAAGGTTTCGACCAGGATGTCGCGCAGGCGCTCGAAAATGTCTTGGTTGGTCATGCTGGAACTCGTGGGCTGGCGGGCGGCACTGGCTTGCCGCTGAGTCATCTGTCGGGGCGATCAGGCGGGCATGCGGGCGGCGCTGACAAACTGCGCCAGTGCCCGAACGCTGGCGAAGTGACGGCGGGTCTCGGCCGAGTCGGCCGCCATGCTGACGCCGTAGCGCTTCTGCAGCGCCAGGCCGAGTTCGAGCGCATCGATCGAGTCCAGCCCCAGGCCTTCGACGAACAAGGCCTGTTCGGCGTCGATGTCCTCGGGACGCAGGTCCTCGAGGTTGAGCGCCGAGATCAGCAGCTCCTTGATTTCACGTTCCAGCGCTTCCATCACTCCCTCTTACCCTCGAGAAATGGCCGATCAAATGGTCTGTCAGGTGCCGCGCGGCCAACGCAGTCTCCTGCCCTGCCGCTGCCATGAAAGGCGCGACCGGGATGTCTTCATCCACCGTCAGCACAAAATGCAGCGGCACCGGCGCGGCCCGCCACCACGGCGCCCCCTTGGTCAGCCCCAGGGGCTGGCACTGGATGGACACCGGCGTGATGTCGATGCCGCCACGCAGCGCAATCTGCGCCGCGCCGCGCTGCATCTTCATGGGCTGGCCCGGGCGCGTTCGCGTGCCTTCGGGAAAGATGATCAGGTTGCCATCGTTCTTGACACTGTCTATGCAGTCTTGCAGCAATTCCGACCCTGAATTGTTGCAGATGTAGCCCGTTGCGCGCACCGCACCGCACGTGAACGGATTTTGGGCGAGTGTGGACTTCACCACGCAGTCGGCGTTGTCGATCAGCGAGATCAGGAAAACCACGTCGATCAGCGTGGGGTGATTGGCCAGCACCAGCAGGCCACTGCGCTGCAAACGCGCCAGGCCACGCACCTCGTAGGTGATCAGGCGCAGCAGCCGCATCCAGCCGATGAAGGCGCGGAACAGGTGGTGCACTGCTGAGCGCGCGAGCCTCGCGCGGCGCACCGGGTTGCGCACGACCAAGGTCAGCAACGGAAAAATGACCAGCCACAGCAACACGCCGCCGGCGCCAAAGCTGCCAAAAGCCAACGCGGTCGCCAGCAGGCCGCGCATGCGGCGCAGGCGGTCCATCATGGGGCCGCCGATGCGCGCAGCCAACGCCAACGGCCACGCTGCAGCTGCGTGTCGGTGCCGACCAGGAAGCGCAGCACGGCCAGGTCGCCCAAGGCCGCGTTGCCCTCGGTCGGACCTGGCGCGGTGGTCTGCAGCGAAAGCTCGCTGCCGGGCTGGATCAAGCACGCCCAGGCGCGCAGCGGCGCCAAGCCTGGCGGCTCGGCCAGATCGGCATAAGGCGCTGGCAGCGGACCATCGGAGCAGACGACGGTGACCTGCTCCGCACCGTCGGCCAGCAGACCCAGGGCTTCGACAAAACCGGCTTCGGCGCTGTGCGCCCCGGCCGCCACGGCGAGGAAATTGGACCTGTCGCCGCGGGCAATCGAGTACTGCGCGCTTTGCGCGTTGTGCACCGACAGGCTGAAGGCGGTCGGCGACAGCGGCTCGTCGGCCGCGAGTTGCTGCAGCATCGCCACCGAGCGCGCG
>NZ_VIDT01000878.1 GCF_006519715.1 Ideonella azotifigens | reverse complement strand
TTCGAGGCGATCGCCTGGGTCGAGATGGCGCGCGGGCTGCTGCTGCACCACGTACAGCTCGAAGGCAGCGGCGACACGGCGCGTGTGGTGGCTTGCCACGTGGTCGCGCCGACCGAATGGAACTTCGATGCCGACGGCGCGGTGGCACGCGTGCTGGAGCAATTGCCAAAACAGCCTGCAGACAAGGGTTTGCGCCGACTCAGCGCGCTGATGGCCGCTTACGATCCTTGCGTGCCCCACCAACAGGATCTGCCCATGCCCCACGAGGCCGCCCATGCATGAAGCCAGCCTGGCCGGCGGCATCCTGAAGCTGGTCGAAGACAACGCCCGGCGCGAAGGCTTCGTGCGTGTCACCTCGCTGCGCCTGGAAGCCGGGCAACTCGCCGGCGTGGAGCCGCGCGCGCTGCGCTTCGCGCTCGAAGCGTTGGCGCCCGGCACCTGCCTGCAGGGCGCGGTGTTCGAGATCGACGAACCGCCCGGCCAGGCTTGGTGCATGCACTGCTGCGGCACCGTGTCGATCGCGCAGCGCGGCGCGGCCTGCCCGGGCTGCGGTGGTTACCAATTGCAGCCTGTCGGCGGCACCGAATTGCGGGTCGTGGACATGCTGGTCGAAGACGTGTGAAGGAGAAGCGCTGATGTGTGTCGTTTGTGGTTGTTCAGAGACCGGCCCTGCCGGTGTGGTGGCTGAAGGGACGGGGCACGCGCATGTCCACGCGCACGGCAGCGAGCACGAGCATGCCCACGTGCAGGTCGACCCGCGCCACGGCGACCTGCACTTCGGGGCCGGCACGGCACGCGTTTCGGTGCCCGGCATGAGCCAGGCACGCGCGGTCAAGCTTGAGGCCGACATCCTCGGCGAGAACAAGCGCATCGCGCGCCACAACCGCCAGCACTTCGAAGCGCATGGCGTGACGGCGCTGAACCTCGTCTCCAGCCCCGGCTCGGGCAAGACCACACTGCTGTGCGCCACCATCGAAGCGCTGAAGGCACGTGCGCCGCGGCTCGCGGTGTCGGTGATCGAAGGCGACCAGCAGACCAGCTTCGACGCCGACCGCATCCGCGCGACCGGCGCGCCGGCGATCCAGATCAACACCGGCAAGGGCTGCCACCTCGATGCACCGATGGTGGCAGAAGCGTTCGCGCGCCTGCACGATCACGATCACCACCACGACCACCGCGATCACCACGACGCGCGCAGCCTGCTCTTCATCGAGAACGTCGGCAACCTCGTGTGCCCCGCGCTGTGGGACCTGGGCGAAGACGCGAAAGTCGCGATCCTGTCGGTCACCGAAGGCGAAGACAAACCGCTGAAGTACCCCGACATGTTCGCCGCCGCCACGCTGATGCTGCTGAACAAGACCGACCTGCTGCCTCATCTGCACTTCGACGTGCAGCGCTGCATCGAGGCGGCGCGGCGCGTGAACCCCGCCATCGAGGTGATCCAGCTCTCGGCCACCACCGGCGAAGGCATGGGCGCGTGGCTGCAGTGGCTGGAGCAGCGCATGGCCGCGCCCGCCTGAGAGACTGAGCCGATCATGGACCACGCAGCGTTCACACACTTGCCCGACGTGCTCGCACTCGGCGCGTGGCTGAAGAACGCCGCATGCCGACTGAGCGCGGGCGAGCCGCGCTTCTCGGCCGTGCACGGCGACCTCGGCGACCCGCAGGCCTGCATCGCGCTCGAAGCCTCGGTGGCCGCGCTGTTGAACGACACGCCGCGCAGGGTCACCGCGATCGCGCACGATCTGCATCCCGACTTCTTCAGTACCCGCCTCGCGCTGCGGCTGGCAGCCGAGCTCGGCGTACCGGCCATCGGTGTGCAGCATCACCATGCGCACATCGCGGCGGTGATGGCCGAACACAGGTTGCAGCAGCCGGTGATCGGCCTCGCGCTCGACGGCGTGGGCCTGGGCAGCGACGGCCAGG
>NZ_VIDT01000877.1 GCF_006519715.1 Ideonella azotifigens | reverse complement strand
CCCAGCGAGGCCACCAGCGCCAGCTGCCAGTCCACGCCCAAGGCCACGGCCACGCTGCACATCACCGCGGCCGAGCCCAGCAGCTGCAGGCTGCCCCAGCCGAAGATGGGCCGGCGCAGCGCCCAGAGCCGTTTGGGCTCCAGTTCCAGGCCGACCAGGAACAGCATCAGCACCACGCCGAACTCGGCGAAGTGCAGCATTTCCTGCGCATCGGTCACCAGCCGCAGGCCCCAGGGCCCGATGGCGATACCGGCTGCCAGGTAACCGATGATCGCGCCCAGCCCGGCCAGGCGCGCCAGCGGGACTGCGAAAACGGCTGCACCCAGGTAGACCAACCCCAGGTGCAGCCAACCGCTGCCGGAAGGTTCAACCGGCGTCATGGGGACTGCAAAGGTTTGAAGGGATCACGTTCAGGAAGTGCGTTTTCTCTGCATCACGCATGCTGTGTAGGCCTCGCCATCGTCATCGTCCAGGTAGACGGCGCACGGATCTTCGCCCGGATCGAGCACCAGGCTGTGGGCGCTGATGTTCATCAGCGCAAATGTCAGGGCCAGGACTGCTTTGATCGTGGTTTTCATGACAACCTCCTTTTGCGGTTTCCGACAGGGAGGAAACCTTTCCCGGACAGCTGCTGCGACTGCACCCGGCCTCGGCACGGCAGGCGGGCGCGGTGGCTTGCAGCATGTTCCAGGCCATTCTTGCCGGGGGTCATGACGACTTTGATCGTGGGCATCCTCGCGTTTTGGGATCTTTCGGCCAGTTTGGTGCATAGCACCGGTTCGGTCGTAACGGGACTAACGCTGCGGCCGGTCGCCGGGGCCGACGTCGCAGGGTTCGGTGTCGGGCAACTCGGCCAGTTCGGGCCAGTTCGGGTAGCTGGCCAGCCGGTCGGCGAACAGCGCGGTTCGCGCCGCGATCTCGCGCTGGGCCACGCGGTGTGCATCGTGCACCACCATGGGCGGCAGGAACCGCATGCCGGTCAGCATGGCGGTCTGTTCGTGCGGCGGCCAGAAGGCGTCGATGAAGTGGCGGTTGTGGCCGCTGGGGTGGTACGCCTGGGCACTGCCGCCGGTCGACACGACCATCCACAGATCCTTGCCGCGCAGCGCGTGCGCACCCGGCCCGTAGGCCCAGCCGAAGCCGAAGACTTCGTCGACCCAGAGCTTGAGCAGCGGCGGCAGCGCGTACCAGTGCAGCGGGTGCTGCCAGACCAGCAATTTGGCCTTGGCCAGCACCGCGCGCTCGGCGGCGATGTCGATCAGGTAGTCGGGGTAGAGCGCGTACAGGTCGCGCACCATCACATGCTCGGCCGGCAGCTGTTGCGCCGCCTGCATCAGCGCCAGGTTGACGCGGGAATGTTCGAGCCGGGGATGGGCGGTGAGGACAACGATGTCGGCCATGCGGACGGCGGCAGGTGATGCAGGAAATGCCGCGGCGCGTGGCACTGCGGGGGAAAGCGGGGAGCCGGTGGCTCGCGGCGCGCCGCTACCATACCGCGGTTTGCATTGTGGAGGCGCCGATGCCGGTGTTTGCAATCGCCAATCCCAAAGGCGGCGTGGGCAAGAGTACCTTGGCCACCAACCTGGCCGGTGCGCTGGCGCATCAAGGTCACGCGGTGATGCTGGGGGACCTGGACCGCCAGCAGTCCTCGCGCCAGTGGCTGGCGCTGCGGCCGGCCAGCCTGCCGGCGATCCGCGGCTGGGAGGTGCGCGAGGGCGGCAGCGTGGTGCGCCCGCCCAAGGGCACGACGCATGCGGTGATCGACACCCCCGCCGGGCTGCACGGCAAGCGGCTGGACGCGCTGATGCAGCTGGCCGATCACGTGCTGATCCCGCTGCAGCCCAGCCTGTTCGACATCCAGGCCACGCACGCCTTCCTGGCCGAGCTGCAGGCCCATCCCCGGCATGCCAAGGTGCGGCTGGGGCTGGT
>NZ_VIDT01000876.1 GCF_006519715.1 Ideonella azotifigens | reverse complement strand
GACGGCCACCACCGCGTTCAGCAGGCCGAAGAAGATGCCCGTGCGGATCAGCCCCAGGTGCGGCACCAGCAGCAGCGGGAAGGCCACGGCGACGACCAGCGCGCCCAGGTAATCGAAGGTCAGCACCTGCGAGACCAGGTCCTTCAGGCCGTAGCGCTGGCTGAACTGGCGCTTCAGGATGCGCATGACCAGCGGGATCTCCAGCCCGACCAGCACGCCCACCAGCCCGACCAGGCCGTACAGCAGCACGCGGAACGAGGCGCCGGCCGTGGGCGGCAGGCTGGCATGCGAGGCGAACAGCGCCGCCGGCATCAGCCCGCCAACCAGGCCCACCAGCAGCTCCACGCGCAGGAAGTTCGCCACCAGCTGGCGCTCCACGTACCGGCTCAGCCACGAGCCCAGCCCCATCGCGAACAGGTAGCCGCCAATGATGGTGGAGAACTGCAGCACCGAGTCGCCGAGCAGGTAGCTGGCGAGCGCACCAGCGGCGAGTTCATAGACAAGACCGCAGGCCGCGATGACAAAAACGGATGCGAGCAGCAGCACTTCGGCCGGCTGCACACGGCCCGATTCAGGCACCTCTTCGTGCAGAGGCTCCAGAACGTTCATCCGTGGATGGCGGCGGCCACGATTTGCCCGATCGCGATGAACATGCCCGCCACGACGATGCCCAGCGCCACGTTCTTGTGCTCGACGATCTCTTCCCACAGCTTGTACGGGGTGAGCTTGTCGATGACGGCAAAGCTGATCCACAGCACCAGCACGCCGATCACCGCGTACAGCACCGAGCCCAGCACCACGTCCGGGTGCAGCCATTCGAGGTTCATCGTGTTTTCTCCAAGGAAGTGAGGACGGCAGTGGTCATTTGTGACCGCCTCCGCCGCTGGAATAACCGCCAAACGAACCGCCCCCGCCGCCGACGAACACGCCGCCATGGCTGCGCTGGTTCTGCCGGCATTGCTGGTACTCGGCACTGGCCTCGCCAAAGGTGGCGCGCTGCTGGGCGCAATCGTCGCTGCTGCTGCAGCGGGTCATCAGCAGGATCACGACGATCACCACCACCAGGATGATCACGCCCTGGCTGAGCCCGCCAACGCCTTTGCTGCCGGTGAGGCTGGACAGCGGCGAGGCATCGCTGCGCAGCGCCGCGGCCTGCGGGCCGGTCAGCCCAAAGGCCTTGGCGACCGCATCCGCCGGCAAGGCCTTGCCCAGCGACCAGACGACCTCGTTGGCCGTGCGCTCGCTCGAGAGCATGGCGCCACCGGGGCCGTCGTAATCGGTGACCTCGGCGCGCTCCTCGCGCTGCACGCGCCAATAGAACTCGCCCAGCACCCAGGTGACCTTGGCCTGGTAGCGGTAACGCTGCTTGAAGCGCGTCGCTTCCAGACGGGCGGTGCTGCCCTGCACCACCGGCGCGCCGGTCAGCGGTCGCACCCAGCTCCAGCCGTCTTCGGCATCGACCAGGAAGGCGAAGCCTGCCGTGCGGTGATAGAGCAGGTACTCGCGCCAGAAGGTCTGCTCGTCGTCGTCGCCCGGCGCGGGCAGGTCGCAGCGCTCCTGGTAGCCGACGACCTGCCAGTCCAGTTCGCCCTCGGCGCCCAAGGCCAGCTTGCCGATGCGGCCCAGCGGGATCTGCGGCTGCAGGTTGCCGGGGCCGCTGTTGTTCTGCGCGTAGAAGGCCAGGTCGGCACCCGGCCCCTTGGACACGTCCACCACGGCCTTGCACTGCGGACAGCTCACGCTTTGCGTGGTCGACAGGCTCAGCGTGATCGCAAAGCCGCAGCTGGGGCAGCTGAAGCCCTTGCTGCCGAGCGTCTTCTCGTTTTCCTCGCGCAGGCCGCGCAGCTTCAGCTCGGACAGCGCGACCGAGCGGCCGATGGACCATTGCAGCTGGCCGGCCTCGGCGTCGTCCAGCGTGCCGACCTCGCCGCGC
>NZ_VIDT01000875.1 GCF_006519715.1 Ideonella azotifigens | reverse complement strand
CTTGGCATGCGCCTGCTGCGAGGGCAGCCGGTCGAAGGCGAAGCTGCCGGGCTGGCGCTCGGCCGGCCAGGTGCCGAAAGTGGTGACCTGGCTGGTCAGCATGTTCCAGCCGGCACAGCCGGCCAGCGTGACGGCGGCCAAGGCTGCCGCGGTGGCACCCAGCACGCGGCGGCGGTTGGAAGTGGAAGTTCTGGAAACTGCTTGCACGGTGATCTCCTCGAAATTGGCGCTGCAAAGCTTCAGCGCCCCGTAATCTGGCTAACGAACCAGCCGTGCGCCGTGCTGACAGACGCCCAGGCCGTGCGCGCAGTCAGGACAGCGACACGACAGCGAGGCTCAGGCCAGGTCCAGCTTGATGGTTTGTACCGCAATGCCGCTGCCGCCGGATGTGCCGCCGCAGTCCTCGTCCTCGTCGAAGGCCTTGTCGCCTTGCGGGTCCGGCGTGCCGGTGGCGCGCATGCTGGCAAACGGGAACAGCTTGCGGTCCATCAGGTGCGACAGCGAGATGTTGCCCATCGCGGTGAACATGTTGTCGATGCGGCCGGGGTACTGCTTGTCCCAGTCGCGAATCATCTGCTTGATTTGCACGCGCTGCAGGTTGTCCTGGCTGCCGCACAGGCTGCACGGGATGATGGGGAATGCGCGGTGCACGGCCCACTTCTCCAGGTCGGTCTCGGCCACGTAGGCCAGCGGGCGGATCACCACGTGCTCGCCGTTGTCGCTCACCAGCTTGGGCGGCATGCCCTTCAGGCGCGAGCCGAAGAACATGTTCATCAGCATCGTCACCACCATGTCGTCGCGGTGGTGGCCCAGCGCAATCTTCGTGGCCCCCAGCTCCTTCGCCACGCGGTACAGGATGCCGCGGCGCAGCCGCGAGCACAGGCTGCACATGGTCTTGCCCTCGGGAATCAGGTTGGTGACGATGGAATAGGTGTCCTGCTCCTCGATGTGGAAGTCCACGCCGCGGCTTTTCAGGTAGGTGGGCAGCACGTCTTCCGGGAAGCCGGGCTGCTTCTGGTCCAGGTTCACCGCAACGATGCTGAACTTGATCGGCGCACGCTGCTGCATGTTCAGCAGGATGTCCAGCATGGCGTAGCTGTCCTTGCCGCCGGACAGGCAGACCATGACCTTGTCGCCGTCCTCGATCATGTTGAAGTCGGCAATCGCCTGGCCGACCTGGCGGTGCAGGCGCTTGCTCAGTTTGTTGGCTTCGAAGGCGGCCTTCTTGGCCTTCTTGTTGGCCTCGGCCGCTTCTGCCGTCTCGGCGGCAAAAGCTTCGGCGGCGCGCAGGGCCTGGGTGTCAGCGGAAGCGTTCATGGCAGCTCAATCCTTCAGGCCGAAGACTTCGACGCCCACCGCATCGCAGTCCGGGTAGACATCGGGCTTCTCGGTCGAGACCCGCGCGGCGCGCACGCTGGGGTGGGCGAGCATCAGCGCCAGCACCTCGTCGCACAAGGTCTCCTGCAGATGGATGTGGCCCAGCGAAACCCGCTGCGCGATGCTGCGGCGCATGAAGTCGTAGTCCAGCACCTCGTGCAGTTCGTCGTCCTTGGGCGTGGACATGGCCAGCGGCACGAACAGCTCGATGTTGAACAGCACCCGCTGCTCGCCCTTCTTCTCGAAGTCGTGCACGCCGATGTTGATCCACACCTCGTAGTTGCGCAGGAACAGCCGGCGGCAATCGGCCAGGCGCGGATGAAGCAGGGCAGTGGTCGACATGGCGATCAGCTTTGCGAAGAAGAAAGGGGAAGGGCGGCGGTGGCGCCCTGGGCCCGCGCCAGGAACAGCACGTCACGCGGCTGTGCGCTCAGGTGCTGGCCACCGTCCACAAGCAGCGTCGTACCGGTGATGGCGGGTGACTCGATCAGGAACAGCACCGCGCGGGCAATGTCGGCCGGGCTGGACGAGCGCTGCAGCGGCGTCATGCGGCTGGC
>NZ_VIDT01000874.1 GCF_006519715.1 Ideonella azotifigens | reverse complement strand
GCACTGGCGCATGTGCGCCTCGCGCAGGGCTTCGCGGCGCGCGTCGGCTTCGCTGCGGTGGCGCTCAGGCGTCTCGGCGCGCAGCGTGGTCATGGCTTCGCTGATCGCCACGAACAGCTGCTCTCCGTCGCCACGCTCTTCGACCATGTGGTTCCACCAGCTTTCGCCGTCGGCATAACCAGCCGCGTGCGCCAGCCAGGTCAGCGGATCGCCCGGCTCCGGCGCATCGCCAGATTCAGGTTTCTCAATGTCGGAAGTGGGTTCTGCCACCTCCTGCGCTGCGGCATCCTGTTCCGCCTTCTCCATCGCCAGCCCATGCACCAGCGGCAGGTCGATGAAACGTGCCGGCACGCCGGCGGTCAGCCCCCAGCGCAGGGCCTGCCACTCCGGCGAAAACTCGGCGAACGGGTGGTAGACGGCCTGGCGCGGCGCGTCCGGGCAGTAGCTCAGCAGCGCCACCGGCGGCTGCATGCCTTCGGCCAGCACCGCGCTCAGCACGCCTTCTGCTTCGGGTGGGCCTTCGACCAGCACACAGTCCGGCTGCAGGGCCTCGAACGCGCGCAGCAAACTGCGGGCGCTGCCCGGTCCGTGGTGCCTGATCCCAAAGTAATGCGGGCTCGCGCTCATTGGCGGGAAGTCAGGAAACGTCCCGGAACGCGCGGTACAGGTCCTTCCAGTCCGCCCGCTCCTTCATCACCGTCTCCAGGTACTCGTTCCACACCACGCTGTCCTGCACCGGGTCCTTCACCACGGCGCCGATCAGGCCGGCGGCCATGTCGTGCGGGCGCAGCACGCCGTCGCCGAAGTGGCCGGCCAGCGCCAGGCCGCTGTTGATCACCGAGATCGCCTCGGCGGTGGACAGCGTGGACGTGGGCGACTTGATCTGCGTCTTGCCGTCCTCGGTCTTGCCATTGCGAAGCTCGCGGAAGATCTGCACGATGCGGCGCACTTCCTTCAGCGCCGGCGGCTCGGCCGGCAGCTGCAGCGCGCGGCCCATCTCGGCCACGCGCTTGACGACGATGGCCACCTCGTCTTCCTCGCTGGCCGGCACCGGCAGCACGACGGTGTTGAAGCGCCGCTTCAGCGCGGCCGAGAGTTCGTTGACGCCCTTGTCGCGGTTGTTCGCGGTGGCGATCACGCTGAAGCCGCGCACCGCCTGCACCTCGCTGGCCAGCTCGGGGATGGGCAGCGTCTTTTCCGACAGCACGGTGATCAGGCTGTCCTGCACGTCGGCCGGAATGCGCGTGAGCTCCTCGACGCGGGCGATCTTGCCCAGGCGCATGGCCTGCATCATCGGGCTGGGCACCAGCGCCTTTTCCGACGGGCCGTTGGCCAGCAGCTGGGCGTAGTTCCAGCCGTAGCGCAGCTGCTCTTCGCTGGTGCCGGCGGTGCCCTGGATCAGCAGCGTGGAGTCGCCGCTGATGGCCGCGGCCAGGTGCTCCGAGACCCAGGACTTGGCGGTGCCCGGCACGCCGTAGAGCAGCAGCGCGCGGTCGGTCGCCAGCGTGGCCACGGCAATCTCCATCAGCCGCGGGCTGCCGATGTACTTGGGGCTGACGGCAAAGCCGTTGTCCAGCGTGCCGCCCATCAGGTAGCGCACGACGGCCCAGGGCGACAGCGCCCAGTTCTCGGGTCGGGCGCGGTCGTCGGCCTTGGCCAGCTCGGCCAGCTCTTCGGCGAACTGCTGTTCGGCGTGCTGGCGCATCACCTGTGCGGTCGTGGCGGTCATGTTCAGGTCCGGGTCAAGGAATGGAAGGCCTGGCGCGCGGCGATGACTTGCATCATGGTCTGCAGCGCCTGGGCAATGGAAGGGGTTTCGTCTGCCTGGCGAGGCACCTGGGCCAGCGCTGGCAAGGCATCCTGGTGCAGCGCGCAGCACAGCTCGGGCAGCAGGGCGCGCAGCGCGTAGTCGTCGCGCAGCGCCTGGCCTTGCAGGCGCGGCAGCAG
>NZ_VIDT01000873.1 GCF_006519715.1 Ideonella azotifigens | reverse complement strand
TTTCGCGGTGTCGGTGGACTGCAGCGCTTCGAGCAGCCCTGCGGCGTCGGCCGACAGCCGCAGGTCGCAGCGCATCAGCATCTCGCCGATCATGCCTTGCAGGCCCATGCGCTGGCCGTCTTCCGGGCTGAAGATGCGCACGCCGACGTCGGCCAACGCGCTGATTTCCTGCGGCACGATCACGCCGCCGCCGCCGCCAAACACCTGGATCTGCTCGCCGCCGCGGGCCTTCAGCAGCTCGACCATGTAGCGGAAATATTCGGTGTGGCCGCCCTGGTAGCTGGAGACGGCGATTCCCTGCACGTCTTCCTGCAGCGCTGCGGTGACGACTTCGTCGACCGAGCGGTTGTGCCCCAGGTGGATGACCTCGGCGCCCATGCCTTGCAGGATGCGCCGCATGATGTTGATCGCGGCGTCGTGCCCGTCGAACAGGCTGGCGGCGGTGACGATGCGCACCTTGTGGGTGGGCTTGTAGTGGGCGAGTGCCTGGTGGGTGGCAGAGAGGTCGGTCATCTCGTGGGGCCTGTGGGTTGAAGGCTCGATTGACGTTAACGTAAACGTCAATCGAAATCATGCCACCGACCGGCTCTCAGCCGCTTCGCCAAACCCTTGGCGCACCCTGGGGGTTTCCCTTGGCCGGCTCTGAATGCCGCGGAATGATCTCCACCTCGAGGCCGAGCCCACCTCGACCCAGCGGCCTTCAGGTAGTGGCTCGCCAAGGCCCCTGGATGGAGGGCCTTGGCGAAAAGGACCATCAAGGCACGCCTTATGCAATGCGTGCCGCAGGCCTCATCGTGCCGCGCTGCACTTGCCGGGGACGGCCATGTTCAGCTTGCGCACCGCGGTCTTGCCCTGTTCTTCCGGGATCAGTTCCAGTGCGGCACCACCCACGAAGACGCCAATCTTGATGTACTGGCGAATGAAGTAATTGCGGCCGGCTTCGGTGGTCAGTTCCAGCGTGTTGGGCGAGAACTCAGACTCGGTGTCAAACTTGTGCGACTTCGCGCCTTCCACTTCGGTGTAGAAGAAAACGTCTGGAGCGGTTTCTCCCACGCACTTGCCGTCCACCCACAAGTCCTTCTTGAGGGCTTGGCCGACCATGCTGTCTCGATACAAGTAGACCCCGGCGTTGCCGGCAGACGGCGTGACGAATTGCTTGGCCTTCTCGGACTGCTCTTTGGGTGCCATGTTGACGGATGCACATCCCACCAGCGTGAGCGAAGCGACGGCGACCAAGATAGAAATTAATTTCATTGCATTACCCTGAAACGTTGAATACGACGTTTAACGCCCGTCGACGGCTATACCCTGCCGGATGACGACAGGGTCCCTCCATTGCCCGCCGCAGCGTGGCCGCGGGCAACTTCCCTCTTTGGATCGCGCTCCCTGGGGCGGGCAATCCAAGCCGCCGACGAGGCCGGCGGCCAATCAAAATTTCGGTATTGCCGGTGAATCCGGCTTTGTGTCGAATTGTATTCCGGGTGAGCCGTTCGGCCGCTTGGTCGAAGCGCGTTAGGGCAATTGCTTGTCTGCAAGCTGCAAAGGCAGCAGTGGCGCAGTCGAGGTGAGGGGAACTTGATTGCCTTCACTGCGAACACCTGCTTCGCAGCCGATGACCCGCACACGCTGCGCGTGCCCGCCCTGTTACGCTTCGCTTCATGAGTTTTCTGGCGATCGACATCGGCAACACCCGGCTGAAATGGGCGCAGTACGCGTCGCCGCAGCCCGGCGCCGCGGTGCTGGCGCATGGCGCACGCTTCCTGGAGACCATCGACACGCTGGCCGAACAGGACTGGCGCTCGCTGGCCGTACCGTCCACGATGCTGGGCTGCGTGGTCGCCGGCGAGGCGGTGCGGCGGCGGGTCGAGGAGCAGCTGGAGCTGTGGGACCTGACGCCGCGCTGGGTGGTGCCGGGCAACCACGAGGCCGGCGTGACGAACGGCTACGA
>NZ_VIDT01000872.1 GCF_006519715.1 Ideonella azotifigens | reverse complement strand
GCCGGTGTGTCGGCCGGCAGGCCGGCCAGGCGGCGGCATTCGTCCACGCGGGGGAAGATCAGGAGGCCGATGTCGTCGCGGTTCAGCCCGGCCACCACCACGTCCTGCACGCAGGGCGAGCCGTCCAGCTGCACGCGGGCGCGCAGCGGGCCCACGCTGACGAAGGTGCCGCTGGAGAGCTTGAAGTCTTCGGCGATGCGGCCGTCGAAGCGCAGGCCGCCCTGGGGCTGTTCGGGGTCGATGAAGGCGACCGCGTCGCCGGTGCGGTAGAAGCCTTCCTCGTCGAAGGCCTCGGCGGTCTGCTGCGGCTCGCGCCAGTAGCCGGGCATGACGTTCGGGCCGCGGAAGCGGATCTCGGTCTTGCCGTCGGTGGGCACCAGCTTCAGCTCCACGCCGGGGTTGGGCAGGCCGATGTGGCCGGAGCGCACGTCTTCGCCGAGCGCGAAGGTGCAGGACGGTGCGGTCTCGGTCATGCCCAGGCCGGTGAGCATGCGCACGCGGTGGCCGATGGTGCGCTCGGCATGCGCATCCAGCCGGTCCCACACGGCCTGCGAGAGGCCGGCGCCCGAGTACATGAAGGCCTTCACGCGGCGGAACAGCGACTCGCGCAGCGCGTCGTCCTCGTCCATCGCCGAGACGATTTCCTCGAAGCCCTTGGGCACGTTGAAGTAGATGGTCGGCGAGATCTCGCGCAGGTTGCGCAGCGTCTGGCCAATGCCACTGGCGGTGGGCTTGCCTTCGTCGATGTACAGCGTGCCGCCGTTGTACAGCGCAATGCCCACGTTGTGGTTGCCGCCGAAGGTGTGGTTCCACGGCAGCCAGTCCACCAGCACCGGCGGCTCGTCGCCCAGGAAGGCAAAGGACTGGCGGATCATCTGCAGGTTGGCGCACAGCATGCGGTGCGTGTTCATCACGCCCTTGGGGTGCTTGGTGGAGCCGGAGGTGAACAGCACCTTGACCAGCGTGTCCGGGCCGACGGCGGCATGCGCGGCCATGCCTTCCGGGCCGGGCGTGGCGGCCAGCAGCTCGGCAAAGGGCGTGGTGCTGCGGCCAGCCAGCGCACCGTCGGTCAGCACGACTTCCACGCCTTCGGGCACCGCCGCAGCAATCGCCTTTGCATAGGCCGGGCCGGACGCGAACACCAGCCCAGGCGTCAGCGTGCCCAGGATGTGGCGCAGCTTCGCATGGTCCTGCGACAGCAGCGAATACGCGGCCGAGACCGGTGTGTACGGCACGCCGGCCCACATCGCGCCCAGGGACAGGGTGAGGTGCTCCAGGTCGTTGTCCGACAGGATGGCCACCGGCCGGTCGTGCGACAGCCCGCGCTGCGCCAGCGCCTGGCCCACGGCCTGCGCGCGCGCCAGCATCTGCGCATAGCTGATGCGCTGCCATTCACCGTCCGCACCACGGCGGGCGATGAACGTTCGCTCCGGCGCTTCTCGCGCCCAGTGCTCCAGCCGGTCACTCAGGCGGGCAGGGAAGGGCGACAGTGGTTCGGTGGAGCGCAGGACCACGGTGCCATCGTCGCGGTACTCGACAGCCGCCTCCAGGCAACCGCCAACCCGCAATGCACGATAGGCAGGCGCACTCATGCGGCGCTCACCTTGCCTGCCCGGCCTTCGAGGAAGGCGCGCATGCGTTGCTTGGCGGCGTCGTCGCCCTGGGCGATGGCGGCCATCAGCGACTCGACGAACAGCCCGTCGGACTGCGACAGGCCGGCGATGCGCGGCAGCGCCTGCATCACCGCGAAGTTGGACAGCGGTGCGTTGACGGCGATCTTCCTGGCCAGCGCCAGGCCCTGCGCCAGGCCTTCGCCGGGCTCGGTGAGGTAGGTGGACAGGCCGGCCTGCAGGCCTTCGTCGGCGCTCAGCACGCGGCCGGTCAGCATCATGTCCGTCATGCGCGCGGTGCCGATCAGGCGCGGAATGCGCGCCGCACCGCCGCCGCCGACAA
>NZ_VIDT01000871.1 GCF_006519715.1 Ideonella azotifigens | reverse complement strand
AGCAGTTGCAGCACCACCGGGCCGCCATGCGCCTGCAGCTCCAGCACGGCTTCACCGGTGTAGCTGTTCGGCGCGGGGAAAAACAGCGCCAGGCCGTGGTCGATGGGCTGGCCGGTGGCGTCCCGGAACGGGCCGTAATGCGCCTGGCGTGGCTTCAGCGGCGCGCCGATCAGCGCGTCAACCAATGGCTGCAGCTGCTTGCCCGACGCGCGCACGATGCCCACCGCACCGCGGCCCGGCGCGGTGGCAATGGCGACGATGGGGTCGTGATGGCGGCCTAGCGATGACATGGCCGGATTGTCGGCGATGCCCGCAGGCGGCAAGGGTTGGCGCGGAGGGGACCGGCCGGGACGCGCAAACGGCGTCTCGGTCGGTCCCAGGTTGCAGCAAGCCGCAAACCCGCCCCGCAACTGGCATATCGGCACGCCGCAAGCGGATTTCGATCAGTGAAAACCACGACGCCCCGGCAGCCAGAGGCTCGCCGGGGCGTCGTGCAAGGGCTCAGGGGGCCGTCAGGCGACACCCAGCCGCTTGTTGATCACGTACTGCTGGGCGATGGACAGCAGGTTGTTCGTCACCCAGTACAGCACCAGGCCGGCCGGGAAGAAGAAGAACATGAAGCTGAAGGCCAGCGGCATGATCCACATCATCTTGGCCTGCATCGGGTCGGCCGGCGCCGGGTTCAGCGCCACCTGCAGCAGACTGGACGCGGTCATCAGCAGCGGCAGGATGTAGAACGGGTCCTTGGCCGACAGGTCATGGATCCAGCCCAGCCACGGCGCACCGCGCATTTCCACCGACGACAGCAGCACCCAGTACAGCGCGATGAAGAACGGCATCTGGATGAAGATCGGCAGGCAGCCGCCCAGCGGGTTGATCTTCTCCTCGCGATAGATGCGCATCATCTCCTGCTGCATTTCCTGCGGCTTGTCCTTCATGCGCTCGCGCATTTCCTGGATCCGCGGGTTGACGGCCTTCATCTTGGCCATCGAGGCATAGGCCTTGGCATTCAGCCAGAAGAAGGCGATCTTCAGCAGCACCACCAGGCCGATGATGGACCAGCCCCAGTTGCCGATCATCTTGTGCAGGTTGACCAGCACCCAGAACAGCGGCTTGGACAGCACCGTCAGCCAGCCATAGTCCTTGACCAGTTCCAGGCCGGGCGCGAGCGCTTCGAGCTTGTTTTCTTCCTGCGGGCCGACAAACAGCGTGGCGTCGCTGGTCTTGGTAGCGCCAGGTGCCAGCTCGCCCACCGGCTGCAGCATCGACACCGTGTACAGGCCGTTCGGCAGCTTGGCGCTGCGGAAGTCGCGAGGGCTGCCGTCCTTCACCAGCCAGGCGCTGGCGAAATAATGCTGCACCATGCCGACCCAGCCGTCGTCGGCGTGCTGGATGTGCAGCGGCGAATCGCCGGCCTCGTGCTTGTCCAGCGACTTGAAGTCGATCTTCTGGAACTTCTTCTCGGCGGTGTAGACAGCCGGGCCGGTGAAGGTGCTGTAGAAGGACGAGCCACCCGCGGGCGCCACGCTGTCGCGCTGCAGCTGCAGGTAGAGCTGAGGCTGCAGCGGGGTGCTGCCGACATTGACCAGCTCGTGCTTCACGCCCATCGTGTATTCGCCACGGCGGAAGGTGTAGGTCTTGACCAGCTTCAGGCCGCCCACATCAGGCGACTCGAAGCGCACCGACAGGCTGTCCTGCCCGTCCTTCAGCGTGCGCTCGCCCGGCGCCACGCTCATCAGCGTCAGGTGCGTCGGCAGTTGCGCGCCGTTCGGGCCGATCACGCCGGTCTGGGCCAGGTAATGGTGGCCGGCGCTGTCCAGCACCGCGACCGGCTTGGTCGGATCGGCATCGTCCTTGTACTTCGGCAGCTCGACCCGCACGATGTCGCCACCGCGGGTGTCCAGCGTCACGTTCAGCACGTCGGTCTTGACGGTGAACTGCTCGCTGACTGCCG
>NZ_VIDT01000870.1 GCF_006519715.1 Ideonella azotifigens | reverse complement strand
CACGGCCAGCACCACGGCGCTCCATGCCAGCAGTTGCACGCTGGCCGGCGCATCGCGGGGGGCGGACAAGGGCGCAGTCTGCATGGCAGCACCAAAGGCCTGGCCAGGCAGCAGGGCGCAAGCGACCAGGCGCTGGGAAAGCCGTGGTCGGGGCGATCGGGATCGGCTCGCCGGACCGTGTCTTTCTTGGGGCATGGAAATGGAGGTCGCAGGATGTGGCCACTGTAGGCAGCCGTGCCGGAAAAGCGATATCCAAAAAGAGGTAGGGCCGTGAGGCCCTGGCCAGATGGCAGAGGCCGCGCTGTCCCGGATGGGTGAACGGGGCTCGGCTGCCCGCCCGATGCCGCCGCGGCGCGCCGGCCCTCCAATGGGCTTCTCGCAGAAAGGATCCACATGTCCCACCCCCTCACGCCCGAAACCGCACCAGTGTCCCAAGCCTTTGGCAGCCTCGCAGACGTGCGCATCGGCCTGTCGGCCGACGTACGCCATGCCAGCGTGGCCGCGCTCAATCGCCTGCTGGCGCACACCATGGCCTTGCGCGACCTGTACAAGAAGTCGCACTGGCAGACCGCCGGCCTGGTCTTCTTCGAACTGCACCAGCTGTTCGACAAGCACTACGAAGAGCAGGTCGTGCTGATGGACGCACTCGCAGAGCGCGTGCAGACCCTGGGCGGCGTGGCGCATGCGCTGGCCGGTGATGTGGTCAGCGAGTCGCGCCTGTCGCGTGCGCCGCGTGGCATCGAGACCGCGCACCATCAGCTCGAACGACTGCTGGATGCGCACGAGTTCGTGCTCGGCGAGGCTCGGCCGCTGGCGCGCGCCGCGGCCGAGCTGGGCGATGACGGCACCAACGACCTGATCGTCAGCCAGTTGATCCGGCTGCACGAGCTGCAGAGCTGGTTCGTCTGGCGCCACATCTCGCGGCCGGCCTGAGTTGCGCGGCTTCCCCGGCGAAAAGCGCGGTCGCCGGGGCGCAACAGTGACAGCCGAAGGGAGGGGTTGAGCCTCTCCCGTTTGGGCGATGTGGGCCTGCTGCAGGTGGGGGGCGCGACGCTCGCTGCGCGTGGGTTTGACTATGCTGCCGGCTGCCTCCCGTGGCCCTGGCCGCGGACCGTCACCCTGCCGTTGCCGCGCCTCCCATGTTGTTGGTCTTGCTGCGGTCGCCCGGCCGCCGTGCGACTGCCCGATTTGCGCTGTTGTGCCTGGCCTGGCTGCTCGCCTGTGTGGCCTGCGTCGTGCAGGCCCAGCCGGCAGACACTGCCGGTTTCGACGACCTCGGCCACACGATGTACACGCCGCGCCAGGGGGCGCCGGGCAACGTCAATGCGCTGGCCCAGACACCCGACGGTTTCCTCTGGCTGGGCACCTCCGAAGGCCTGTTCCGCTTCGACGGCCAGCGCTTCCTGCCGTACCGCGCGCCCGGTGGCCAGGCGCTGCCGGACGCCGACGTGATGAACCTGCTGGCCCTGCCTTCGGGCGAACTGTGGGCTGGCACACGCTTCGGCAACGTCTATGCCATTCGCGATGGCCAACTGAAGCAATACGGCCCGGCCTCCGGGCTGCCTGCGCATTCGATCTTCGGCCTCGCCACGGATCCACGCGGCCGCATCTGGGCCGCCACCAGCTTTGGCGTGTTCTACCTGGACGGTGAACGCTGGCACGAAGTGAAGGCGGCCAACGGCGCGACCTTGCAGGTGCTGGGCTTCCGTGCCTTCCTGGCTGATGGCGAGGGCCGACTCTGGGCCGTGGCCTCGGAGGCCGGGGTGTTTTCCCTCGAACCCGGCGCCAACGCCTTCGTCAAGCAGCGAGCGGCCAGCGAAGTCAGCGGCAACCTGCTGCTGGACAAGACCGGCGCCGCATGGATTGCCGACGACATGGGCGTGGCCGCGTTGAGCGGCCCACCACGCGGCATTGCGCAGCGCTCGCTGGCGCGCCTGGGCAGTGGCCGGCAGGCGACC
>NZ_VIDT01000087.1 GCF_006519715.1 Ideonella azotifigens | reverse complement strand
CCGTGAGCTGGCGGCGCAACTGCGAAAACGTGCCGTTGGCCAGCACCAACAGGTCGAAGCGGCCGAGTTCTCGCTCGCGCTGGCGCAGCGTCACACCCGCATCGTCCTGCGCGAACCCATCCACCGCCACGCCGCAGTGCCAATCGGCGCCGCTGGCCCGCAGCGCCTGCCAGAGCAAGCCCATCAAGGCGCCGCGCTGCGCGCCCAGGCCGTGCACCTCTGGACCCAGGCAGCGGTAGTCCATGTCCAGCACGCTGCGGCCAGTGGCGGTGTCGCCCACCAGCTGGTGGACCACGGCGCCGAGCGCAACCATTTCGTCCCGCAAGCCGAGCTGACCCAGCACCTGCAGACCGGTGGGTTGCAGCAGCACGCCTGCACCAATCGGCGCCGGCTCCGCCACTGCCTCGAAGACCTGCACCGCATGGCCGGCGCGGCGCAGCAACACCGCCGCCGCGCAACCGGCCACGCCAGCGCCGACGACCGCGACCTTCAGTTGGCCCGAGGACTTCAGCACTGCCTCACTCGAAGGCCAGGATGGACTGGTCCACCGCCAGGCTGTCGCCCTTCTTGGCGAGCACGTCCTTGACGATGCCGTCCTGCGTGGCAACCAGGATGTTCTCCATCTTCATCGCCTCGATCACCGCCAGCTTCTCGCCGGCCAGCACCTTCTGGCCGATGGCCACCGAGACCTCGGCCAGCAGGCCGGGCATGGGCGAGAGCAGGAACTTGGACAGGTCAGGCGGCGCCTTGTAGGGCATCAGCTTGAGCAGCTCGGCGGCACGCGGCAACAGCGCCAGCGCGTCAATGGCGGTGCCGTTGTGCGAGACACGCAGCGCCAGCGGCTGGCGCGCCGGGCTGCGCTCGATCTGTGCGCTGAAGGGCTTGCCGTCCACCGTGCCGACCATCAGCACGTCGCCGAGCTTGGTGTGGCTCTGGATCTGGAAGGTTTTGCCACCGACGGTCACGGCCAGCGTGCCCTTGGCCGCATCGAACTCGCCCAGCGCCACCGGGTGGTGCACATGTTGGCCTTGCTCGCCGAGCTGCACGATGACCAGCTCGTCAGCATGTGCCACGTCATGGCCCTGCAACTGGCCGGTGATGCCGGCTGCGCGCTCGCGGGCCTTGCGGCGCACGAAGGCCGCCAGCGCCACCAGGAACAGGGGCTCGTCGTGCGGCACGTCCTCGGCGCGGAAACCGTGGGCGTAGTGCTCGGCGATGAAGCCGGTGTTGAAGTCGCCGCTGACGAATTTCGGGTGCGCCAGCAGCGCGGCCTGGAACGGGATGTTGCTGGAGATGCCGCGGATCACGAACGCGTTCAGCGCCTCGCGCATCTTGGCAATCGCGTCATTGCGGTCCCGCCCGTGCACGATCAGCTTGGCGATCATCGAGTCATAGAACATCGGGATCTCGCCGCCTTCGTAGACGCCGGTGTCCACCCGAACACCGCCCCAGGTGTTCGTCGACAGGTTCTCGCCACCGAAGCCGCCCTCGTAGGCAGGGCCCTGCAGCGTCTGCACCGACTGTTCGAGTGCGGTGGCCGGCGGCTGGTACTTCACCAGCCGACCTGTGGACGGCAGGAAGTTGCGGAACGGATCTTCGGCATTGATGCGGCACTCGATGGCCCAGCCCTCGCGCTTGAGGTCCGCCTGCGTGAAGCCCAGCGGTTCGCCGGCCGCCACGCGGATCATCTGCTCCACCAGGTCCAGCCCGGTGATGCACTCGGTCACCGGGTGTTCCACCTGCAGCCGGGTGTTCATCTCCAGGAAGTAGAAGCTCTGGTCCTTGCCGACCACGAACTCCACCGTGCCGGCGCTCTGGTACTTCACCGCCTTGGCCAGTTGCACCGCCTGCGCACCCATGGCCTGGCGCGTCTCCTCACTGATGAAGGGCGACGGCGCCTCTTCGATCACCTTCTGATGCCGGCGCTGGATGGAACATTCGCGCTCCCACAGGAACACCGCGTTGCCCTGCGAATCGCCCAGCACCTGGATCTCGATGTGGCGCGGCTCCTCGACGAACTTCTCGATGAAGACGCGGTCGTCGCCGAAGCTGTTGCGGGCCTCGTTGCGGCAGGACGAGAAACCGTCGAAGGCTTCCTTGTCGTTGAAGGCCACGCGCAAGCCCTTGCCGCCGCCGCCGGCGCTGGCCTTGATCATCACCGGGTAGCCCACCCCCTTGGCAATCTCGACCGCCTGCTCGGGCGTGTCGATCGCTTCGTTCCAACCGGGGATGGTGCTGACGTTCGCTTCCTTCGCCAGCTTCTTCGAGGCGATCTTGTCGCCCATCGCGGCAATCGAATAATGCTTCGGCCCGATGAACACCAGGCCCTCTTCCTCGACCCGGCGCGCAAACGCCTCGTTCTCCGACAGAAAGCCGTAGCCCGGGTGGATGGCCTCGGCACCGGTGGCCTTGGCTGCGGCAATGATCTTGTCGGCCACGAGATAGGACTCGCGCGAAGGCGCCGGGCCCAGCAGCACGGCCTCGTCAGCCAGCGCCACGTGGCGAGCCTCCTTGTCCGCCTCGGAATACACCGCCACGGTGGCAATGCCCATCTTCTTCGCGGTCTTGATGACGCGGCAGGCGATCTCGCCCCGGTTCGCAATGAGGATCTTTTTAAACATCGCTCAACACCTTACGTATTCGCAGCAATTGCGAGTGTCCAGACACCCGACTTGGATGCCGGCTCAACAACACCCTCTGATCTCAAGGCAGTGCACGCCCACCTCATGTCGTACTGCCACGAAAAGAATAGATCTCCTGCTTCGCGAAGGTCGGATTCGTGATGCGTCCAGATGTCCCGCGCCACAGAGATCAGATGTGCTTCACCCCCGCTACGTTGCAAGGCATCAATCACCCATTGCTTTAGGACATCACGAGCTACGGTCATGTCGTCTCCTTCACAGAGGAATATTGCCGTGCTTGCGCCACGGGTTGTCGAGCTGCTTGTCCTTGAGCATGACCAGCGAGCGGCAGATGCGCTTGCGGGTCTCGTGCGGCTGGATCACGTCGTCGATGAAGCCGCGGCTGCCGGCCACGAAGGGGTTCGCGAAGCGGGCCTTGTATTCGGCTTCCTTGGCTGCGAGCTTGGCCGGGTCGCCCTTGTCTTCGCGGAAGATGATCTCGACGGCGCCTTTGGCACCCATCACCGCGATCTCGGCGTTCGGCCAGGCGAAGTTCACGTCGCCGCGCAGGTGCTTGGAGCTCATCACGTCATAGGCGCCGCCATAGGCCTTGCGGGTGATCACGGTGATCTTGGGCACCGTGCATTCGGCGTAGGCATACAGCAGCTTGGCGCCGTGCTTGATGATGCCGCCGTACTCCTGCGAGGTGCCGGGCATGAAGCCGGGCACGTCGACGAAGGTGACGACCGGTATCTGGAACGCATCGCAGAAGCGCACGAAGCGCGCGGCCTTGATGCTGCTCTTGATGTCCAGGCAGCCGGCCAGCACCTGCGGGTTGTTGGCCACGATGCCGACCGTTGCGCCTTCCATGCGCGCGAAGCCGATCACGATGTTGGCCGCGTAGTCGGGCTGCAGCTCGAAGAAGTCGCCGTCGTCCACCACCTTCAGGATCAGCTCCTTCATCTCATAGGGCTTGTTCGGGTTCTCGGGCACCAGCGTGTCCAGCGACAGGTCCATGCGCGTGCCGGGATCGCCGCTGGGGCGCACGGGCGGCTTCTCGCGGTTGGACAGCGGCAGGTAGTTGAAGAAGCGGCGCAGCATCAGCAGCGCTTCCACGTCGTTGTTGAAGGCCAGGTCGGCCACGCCGCTGCGGCCGGTGTGGGTGAGCGCGCCGCCCAGCTCCTCGGCCGTCACGCTTTCGTGCGTGACCGTCTTCACCACCTCGGGGCCGGTGACGAACATGTACGAGCTGTCCTTCACCATGAAGATGAAGTCAGTCATGGCCGGCGAATAGACCGCGCCGCCAGCGCAGGGCCCCATGATCATGCTGATCTGCGGCACCACGCCGGAGGCCATCACGTTGCGCTGGAACACGTCCGCATAACCGCCCAGCGAGGCCACGCCTTCCTGGATGCGCGCGCCGCCCGAGTCATTCAGCCCGATGACAGGCGCGCCGACCTTCATCGCCTGGTCCATCACCTTGCAGATCTTCTCGGCGTGCGCTTCAGAGAGTGCGCCGCCGAAGACGGTGAAGTCCTGGCTGAAGACAAACACAAGGCGACCGTTGATGGTGCCGTAGCCGGTCACCACGCCGTCGCCGGGGATCTTGTTGTCGGCCATGCCGAAGTCGGTGCAGCGGTGCTCGACGAACATGTCCCACTCTTCGAACGTGCCTTCGTCCAGCAGCAGCTCCAGGCGTTCGCGCGCCGTCAGCTTGCCCTTGCCATGCTGTGCGGCGATGCGCTTCTCGCCGCCACCCAAACGGGCCTTCTGGCGCTGGTCTTCCAGCCGTTGCTGAATGTCTTGCATGGGGTCGTCCTCTTGTCTCGTTCGGGTATCTGGAAAGATGGTGAGATCAGCGCGTGTCCAGCAGGTCCAGCAGGCGGCGCGCAGCCACCGAGGCAGCCACCTGGCCGGCGCGCACCGCAGCAGTCAGCGGTGCCAGTTGTTCTCGCACCCCAGGGTGGGCGCGGAAGCGGGCTTTCAGGCCGGCGTCCAGCCGCTCCCACATCCAGGACTCGTCCTGGCGCTGGCGGCGCGCCGCGATCTGGCCGGCCGCGGCGCGCAGCGTACGGAAGCGCTGCACGGTCTGCCAGAAAGTGTCCACGCCCTGGGCTTTCAGCGCACTGAGCTGGATCACGGTGGGCTGCCATTGCTCAATGGTGCCCCCAGGCCGGGACTGCGCTCCGGCCGCCCCCCAAGGGGGTGGAGGAAACTTGGGGCGGCCCGGCGTTTCCTCCGGCGCGCCCGGCGCCGGATGGGCCATGCCGTGGCCGTGGAACAGGCGCTGCGCCGAACTGATCTGCGCGCGGGCGCGGGTGGCCGCGGCTTCGTCCAGGTCGGCCTTGTTGATGACGACCAGGTCGGCGATTTCCATCACGCCTTTCTTGATCGCCTGCAGGTCGTCTCCGGCATTGGGCAGCTGCATCAGCACGAACATGTCGGTCATGCCGGCGACTGCTGTTTCGCTCTGGCCCACGCCCACGGTCTCGACGATCACCATGTCATAGCCCGCCGCCTCGCAGACCAGCATGGCCTCGCGCGTGCGCTCGGCCACGCCACCCAGCGTGCCGCTGCTGGGGCTGGGGCGGATGTAGGCAGACTCATTGACGCTGAGCTGCTCCATGCGCGTCTTGTCGCCCAGGATGGAGCCGCCGGAAACGCTGGAAGATGGGTCCACCGCCAGCACCGCCACGCGATGGCCCAGGGCAATCAGGTGCAGCCCCAGCGCCTCGATGAAAGTGCTCTTGCCGACACCCGGCACACCGGAGATGCCAAGCCGGAACGAGCGGCCGGTGTGCGGCAGCAAGGCGTTGAGCAATGCGTCCGCACGGAGCCGGTGGTCCGCGCGGGTGGACTCCAGCAGCGTGATGGTCTTGGCGATGGCGCGGCGCTGCTGGGCTGCATCGCCCGTGGTCACCTGCGCCAACAGCAGGGCATCGGCCGCCGGCAGCGATCCATCCCGTGGCGTCGCGCAATCCAGCGGCTGCGGCGGATCCGGCTCTGCCGGTCCGCTTGCAGCGCCCCCCTGGGGGGGAGCGCCGCAGGCGCTACGGGAGGGGGTCATGGTCTTGCCGAGCGCAGGTAGTACAGGTCC
Organism: Ideonella azotifigens; assembly: GCF_006519715.1. Lineage (GTDB taxonomy): Bacteria > Pseudomonadota > Gammaproteobacteria > Burkholderiales > Burkholderiaceae_C > Ideonella > Ideonella azotifigens. The sequence continues at coordinate 7,422 of NZ_VIDT01000087.1, read as the reverse complement.
CACTCGCCTTCGGCCTGCAGCACGAAGCCGTGGCGCAGGTAGAAGCGGTTGGCGTCGCTGTGCTTGAGGGCGGTCACGCTGACGGCCTTGTGCTGCGCGTCTGCCTCGTTCAGCACCTGCGACAGCACCCAGGAACCGATGCCTTCGCCCTGCGCGCTGGGATGGATGTAGAGGTGGTCCAGCAGCCAGTCATGCTCGCGCGGCACGACGACGACAAAGCCAACCAGTTCGCCGCTGCGCAGGATGTGCCGCGTGTACGCCGGCAGGTAGCCGCGCGAGAGGCGCTCGCGGGCGCGCTGCGGGTCGAAACGGCCCACCTTGTCCAGGCTTTCGCGCATGGCGGCCAGGCGCAGCGACAGCAAGGCCTCGAAATCGCCTTCGCCAGCCGGGGCCAGTGACAGTGAGCCGGCGGGTGGAACAGGGGGGAGCGTCATACAGCAGTCCTTGGGGCGACGGCGGTCCGCGGAGTGCGGGCGCTGGCCGGCGGTCAGTCAATCAGTGTCGATCAAACCGCTCAGGCGGACTGTGCAGCGCGGATCTGCTCCAGCACGTCCTTGGCGCTGACGGGGATCGGCGTGCCTGGGCCGTAGATGCCCTTGACGCCGGCGTCGTAGAGGAAGCCGTAGTCCTGCGCGGGGATGACGCCGCCGACAAAAACGATGATGTCGTCCGCGCCCTGCTTCTTCAGCTCGGCCACGATGGCCGGCACCAGCGTCTTGTGCCCCGCCGCCAGCGTGGAGATGCCCACCGCATGCACGTCGTTCTCGATGGCCTGGCGGGCGCACTCTTCGGGCGTCTGGAACAGCGGGCCCATGTCCACGTCGAAGCCCAGGTCGGCAAACGCGGTGGCCACCACCTTGGCGCCGCGGTCGTGCCCGTCCTGGCCGAGCTTGGCGATCATCACGCGCGGCCGGCGACCGGCTTCTTCGGCAAACGCGGCAATCTCGTTCTGCAGCTTCTCCCAGCCTTCGGCCGAGTCATAGGCCGCGGCATAGACGCCGGTGACCTTCTGGATGTCGGCGCGGTGGCGGCCGTAGGCCTTCTCCAGCGCGTCGCTCACCTCGCCCACCGTGGCGCGCAGGCGCACCGCCTGGATGCTCAAGTCCAGCAGGTTGCCCTGCCCGCTTTCGGCGGCGGCAGTGAGCGCCGCCAGCGCGGCCTCAACCTTGGCGCTGTCGCGTGCAGCGCGCAGGTTCTTCAGGCGTTCGACCTGGGCCTCGCGCACCATGACGTTGTCGATGTCCAGGATCTCGATCGCGTCTTCCTTCGCGAGCTTGTACTTGTTGACGCCAACGATCACGTCCGCGCCGGAGTCGATGCGGGCCTGCTTCTCGGCCGCGGCGGCTTCGATCTTCAGCTTGGCCCAGCCGGAAGCGACGGCCTTGGTCATGCCACCCATGCCTTCGACTTCCTCGATGATGGCCCAGGCCTGGTCGGCCATGTCCTGGGTCAGTTTTTCCATCATGTAGCTGCCTGCCCAGGGGTCGACCACGCTGGTGATGTGCGTCTCTTCCTGGATGATGAGCTGGGTGTTGCGGGCGATGCGGGCACTGAATTCGGTGGGCAGCGCAATGGCTTCGTCCAGCGCGTTGGTGTGCAGGCTTTGCGTGCCGCCGAAGACGGCGGCCATGGCCTCGACTGTCGTGCGCACCACGTTGTTGTACGGGTCCTGCGCGGTCAGGCTCCAGCCTGAGGTCTGGCAGTGGGTGCGCAGCATCAGGCTCTTGGCCTTCTGGGCATTGAAGCCCTTCATGATGCGGCACCACAGCAGGCGCGCCGCACGCATCTTGGCGATCTCCAGGTAGAAGTTCATGCCGATGGCCCAGAAGAAGCTGAGCCGGCCGGCGAAGTCGTCCACGTCCATGCCCTTGGCAATGGCGGTCTTCACGTACTCCTTGCCGTCCGCCAGCGTGAAGGCCAATTCAAGTGCCTGATTCGCGCCGGCCTCCTGCATGTGGTAGCCGGAGATGCTGATCGAGTTGAACTTCGGCATGTTCTTCGCCGTGTACTCGATGATGTCGCCGATGATGCGCATGCTCGGCTCGGGCGGGTAGATGTAGGTGTTGCGCACCATGAACTCTTTCAGAATGTCGTTCTGAATGGTGCCGGAGAGCTGGTCCTGCGCCACGCCCTGTTCTTCGGCGGCCACCACGTAGCCGGCCAGCACCGGCAGCACCGCGCCATTCATCGTCATCGAGACGGACACCTTGTCCAGCGGGATCTGGTCAAACAGGATCTTCATGTCCTCGACCGAGTCGATCGCCACACCCGCCTTGCCGACGTCGCCGGTCACGCGCGGATGGTCGCTGTCATAGCCGCGGTGGGTGGCGAGGTCGAAGGCTACCGACACGCCCTGCCCGCCGGCGGCCAGCGCCTTGCGGTAGAAGGCATTGCTGGCCTCGGCGGTGGAGAAGCCGGCGTACTGGCGAATGGTCCACGGGCGCACTGCGTACATCGTGGCCTGAGGGCCGCGCAGGAAGGGCTCGAAGCCGGGCAGCGTGTCGGTGTAGGCCAGGCCTTGCAGGTCGGCCGCGGTGTAGAGCGGCTTGACGGTGATGCCGTCTGGCGTCTGCCAGTTCAAGGCCTCCACGTTGCCATTCGGCGCGGACTTGGCAGCGGCCTGCGCCCATTGCGACAGGCTGGCAGGCTTGAACTCGGGCGAAGAACTTGACGACATGCGGGCTCCAGACGGGGCCCGCCATGAGCGCAGATGAGCGCGGGTCCACGTTTTCCATCATACGTGATTCATAATTATGGATGCAATATTCAAGCAGGCGTGAGATTTGCGTACGCAACGCCGCCGGGCCCGCCTGGGTCCGCCGTGCGCCCTGACCTCTTTCCATCGCTGACCGATTCGACCGTGACCGCTGACGACACCGCCACCCTCTTCTCCCCGCGGGCCCTGTACCAGCAGGTGGCAGAAAAACTGCGCGAGCAGATCTTCAACCGCGAGTTGGAGCCCGGCAGCTGGATCGACGAACAGAAGCTGGCGGTCGACTACGGCATCAGCCGCACGCCGCTGCGCGAGGCACTGAAGGTGCTGGCGGTCGAAGGCCTGGTGACGATGAAGGTGCGGCGCGGCGCCTATGTCACCGAGATGTCGGTGGCCGATGTGAACCAGGTCTATCACCTGCTGGGCCTGCTGGAGAGCGACGCTGCAGCCCAGGTGGCGCGCAAGGCCAGCGACGCGCAACTCGCCGAGTTGCAGGCCCTGCACGACCGGCTGGAAAGCCAGACCGGCCAGCGCGACGCATTCTTCCGCACCAACGAGCAGTTCCACATGGCCTTGCTGGCCGCTGCGGGCAACCGCTGGACCATCCAGATCGTCGACGACCTGCGCAAGATGATGAAGCTCAACCGCCATCATTCGCTGTTCAAGCAGGGCCGCATCGAGGAGTCGCTGGCGGAGCACCGTGAAGTGGTGGCGGCACTGCAGCGGCGTGATGCGCCAGGCGCTGCGGCGCTGATGCAGCGCCATTTCTCCAACGGCCTGGCCGCCGCAACGGGAAACTGAGCCCCGGCGGCGGCCGGTGCTTCAAGGCTGCAGCGTGAACGTGATGCCGCAGGCCTGGCTGTTGCTGCTGTTGTAGCCGCTCAGCGTCAGCTGGTCACCGGCCTGCACCGCGCTGAGGATCTCGCCGGTGTTGGCGCAGCCCCAGAACGTGCCGTTCGCGTAACCCACCTCGCCCCAGCTGTAGTCGGTCTGGTTGGGGATCTTGTCGATGCCGGCGGCCAGCAGGTCCAGCTCGAACGGATGGCCGGCAATGGCGCCACTGGTCCAGCTGCCGCTGATCACATAGCCATTCGCCGCGTTGCAGCTCATCGAAGCCTGCTGGCGCCCGCTGCTGAGGATGGACGTGGCCACGCTGCACACCTCGCCCAGCGCATTCTTGTAGGTGCCGGCGACGAAGTTGTTGCCGTTGACCTTGATGGACTTGACCGACACCACGTCGACCTTGACCGGCTTGCCGGCATCGTTGGCCGTCACGGTCATCGTCAGGTCCCAATAGGCGAGCTTGCCGGTCGAGTCGGTGATGGGCACGCGGTAGGCGTGCATCACGTTGCCGGTGGGCAGCACCAGGCCACGCTCCAGGTAGACCTGCGGTGCCGTCTGCGCCATGGCGGGCAGACAGGCCAGCCCAGCCACTGCGAGGCCCAGCCATCGGCAGGCGGACTTCAATTGGAAACCGTTCATGAATTTTTCTCCCTTTGATGGAATGCCGGACCGGCGAACACCGGCCTCGGGCGCCGCCGCAAAGCGGCGCGGGGGGATTCTGTCAGCGGGCAGGACGCTGCCGGCACACCACCAGCCAACCCCCCTAAAGCTGAACACCAGGCCTGCCCCAGCGTGGCCGAACCCCGATCCCCCGCTATGCTGCCGCGCATGTCACGCCAACCTCAACGCTCATCCCTGCTCCTCGTGCTCGCCCTGGCCCTGCCTTGCGCAAGCGCCATCGCCGATTCCGCCTGCTGGCCCGAAGCCAAGCTGATCGGCACCAGCGCGACCGGCTACGTGCGCGCCCACAAGCTCTGGGCGCAAGGCCCGGACGCTGGCGCCAAGCCCGCCGCGCAGGACGCCGTGCCCACCTGGACCCGCGATGGCCAGCCGGCCAAGCCGCTGCGCTGCGAAGAGATCAAGACCTTCAACGGCGAATGCCAGGACGAATACGCCTACGTGCCGCTGTGGGGCAACCCGACCGCCCCTCGCGTCGAGACCCGCAACGCCAGCGGCGAGCCGGTCTGGCTGCAGGTCGACACCAGCGACGGCCAGAGCGGCACCCCGGTGATGGCCATGGGCCGCCGCGGCGAGCTGGTGAACCCCGAAGACGCGCCCTTGCTCGTCGCGCACAACCCCAAGGCCGAGCCGGTCAAGTCCACGCCCGCCAGCGAAAAGGCCGTGCTGGCCTTCATGCAGCAGCAGGACAAGAAAACCCCGCGCGCCAAGCTGCAAGCCACGCTGCGCGGGCAGGAGGCGTCGGACCACTGGTCGCGCGAAGTGCAGGTCCTGGCCTTTGCCAAGTTGCCGGACGGCCTGTGGATGCAACTCGCCGAGACCTGGGCCTGGTCCGCCAAGGGCAACGGCCTGGACCCCAAGCCCAGCCCCTTCCTGCGCACCGGCTGGCTGCGCCACCGGGACGCAGACGGCAAGCTGCTGGCCGTGGTGCAAACGCCCTGGTGCGACTGACGCCCGCCCATGCTCACGCCATCAATCGAACCAGCACAAGGAACCCACGATGGGCAAGACCCGGCTTGAAGCTTTCAGCGATGGCGTGATGGCCATCATCATCACCATCATGGTCCTGGAGCTGAAGGTGCCACACGGCGAAGACCTGGCTTCGCTGCTGCCGCTGGCGCCGGTGTTCCTCAGCTACGTGCTGAGCTTCATCTACGTCGGCATTTACTGGAACAACCATCACCACATGCTGCACGCGGCCAGGCACGTGAACGGCGGCGTGCTGTGGGCCAACCTGCACCTGCTGTTCTGGCTGTCGCTGCTGCCCTTTGTCACGGGCTGGCTGGGCGAGAACCACTTCGGCCCCCTGCCCTGCGCGGTCTACGGCTTCGTGCTGCTGATGTGCGCTGTCGCCTGGTACCTGCTGCAGCTTTGCATCATGTCGGTGGACGGCAACGAGTCCATGCTCAAGCGCGCGCTGGGCAGCGACTGGAAAGGCAAGTTCTCGCCCTTCCTCTACATCGCCGGCATCGCCTCCTCGTTCTGGATGACCTGGCTGGCACTGTCGTTCTACGTGCTGTCGGCGCTGATCTGGCTGGTGCCGGACAGGCGCATCGAGCGGGTGGTCAACAGCGCCGAGACCTGACCCTGGCGGCAGGGGCCAAGCGCCCGTGACCGGCACAACCAGCAGCTGGCAAGTTGCAAGACTCGATCTGGGCCTTGAACCCCGGCTTCATCCATCCATCGCTTTCTCGCCCAGCTCCTAGCATCCTCGGTACCCGACATTGCGCTGCGCTTTTCCCGCGCGGCTGCCTGCCATGAGTGCCGATCCGACCGCCCCCGCCAGCCCGACCACCTTTGCCAAGCCGCCCAAGCTGCGGCTGGGGGACGTGCTGGTGCAGCAGAAGCTGGTGTCCGAGGCCCAGGTGCAGCAGGCGCTGGAGGAAGGCAAGCAGACGGGCAAGCGCCTCGGTCGCCTGCTGATCGAGCGTGGGCTGGTGACGGAAGAGGCGGTGGTACAGGCCCTGGCCACTCAGCTGCGCATTCCGTTTGTCAACCTGAAGACCTTCCCGCTGCGCAGCGACACGGTGAAGCTGCTGCCCGAGTCCCCCGCCCGGCGCCACCGCGCCATCGTGCTGGAAGACAAGGGCGAGTTCTGCACCGTGGCCGTGGCGGACCCATTGGACCTGTTCGCCTATGACGAACTGGTGCGGCTGCTGCGCAAGCCGATCCAGATCGCGGTGGCGGCCGAGAGCCAGCTGCCGGCAGCATTCGACAAGCACTACCGCCGCAACGACGAGATCACCGGCCTGGCCAAGGCGCTGGAAAAGGACGTGGGCGATGCGGTGGACTTCGGCACGCTGCAGGCCAGCCTAGGCCAGGAAGCCGCGCCCGTGGTGCGGCTGCTGCAATCGCTGTTCGAGGACGCCGTGAACGTCGGCGCGTCCGACGTTCACCTGGAGCCGCAGGAGCGCGAGCTGCTGATCCGCAACCGCGTGGACGGCGTGTTGCAGACCCAGGCGCAGGCCGACAAGCGCATTGCCGCAGCCCTCACGCAGCGCCTGAAGCTGATGGCCTCGCTGGACATTTCCGAGAAGCGCCTGCCGCAGGACGGCCGCTTCTCGCTGCGCCTGAAGGACCGCACGCTGGACGTGCGCCTGTCCACGCTGCCCAGCCAGCATGGCGAATCGGTGGTGATGCGGCTGCTGGGCCAGGACAGCGCGGTGCGCCGGCTCGACAGCATCGGCATGCCTTCGGCGATGCTGCGACGCTTCACCGAGATCCTCGGCCGCGTCTCCGGCATGGTGCTGGTCACCGGCCCCACGGGTTCCGGCAAGACGACCACGCTGTACGCCGCACTGGCCGAGGTGGACGCCGAGCAGAACAAGATCATCACCGTCGAAGACCCGGTGGAATACCGGCTGCCGGGCCTGACCCAGGTGCAGGTCAACGACAAGATCGAGCTGACCTTCGCGCGTGTGCTGCGCGCCTGTTTGCGGCAGGACCCGGACGTGATCCTGGTCGGCGAAATGCGTGATCCGGAGACGGCCGAGATCGGCCTGCGCGCCGCAATGACCGGCCACATGGTGCTCTCCACGCTGCACACCAAGGACGCCATCAGCACGCCGTTCCGCCTGCTGGACATGGGCGTGCCGGCCTTCATGGTCGCCACCTCGCTGCAGGCCGTGATCGCCCAGCGCCTGGTGCGCGGCGTGTGCGAACACTGCGCCGAGCCACATGCCCTCACC
>NZ_VIDT01000869.1 GCF_006519715.1 Ideonella azotifigens | reverse complement strand
ATCTCGACCATCAGCGCGACCCAGCGCGGCGGCGGCTTCGGCGAATCGATCGCCCGGCGGCGTGGGCAGGTCATCGTCCAGCCAGGCCACCTGCGGTGCCACCCACAGGCCTTGCTGCTGCACGGCGTCGCCCAGCAGCTTGAAACGCGGGCCGCCTTCGCACCAGATCTTCAGCAGGTTGGTGCCTTCGGCCTCGGCCGCCTGCAGCCGGGCCAGCACGCCCACGGGCTCGAAACGCACCGGCTGCCCGGCCTGACTTGGCTGGAGCACTTCGCTGCCCTGGCTGAGGCCCACCACGCCAAAGCCGGTGCCCTCGCGAAGGCAGCGGCTGATCAGGTCCAGGTAACGGGCCTCGAAGATCTTCAGGGCCAGCCGGCCCCCGGGAAACAGCACGGACTGCAGCGGGAACAGCGGCAGGTCCTGGGTCGGAAAAGGCATTGGTTCTGGTGTGGCGCGCCTAGCTGCGCGCGTCGAGTTCACGGTGGCGCTTGAGCGTGGCCACCTGGTCGGCGAAACGCTGCGCCAGCGTCTCGACAAAAAACACCGAGCGGTGCTGGCCACCGGTGCAGCCAATGGCCACCGTCAGGTAGCTGCGCTGGTCCTGCTCGAAGGCCGGCAGCCAGCGCCGCACAAAGGCCTCGATCTGGCTCATCATCTCTAGCACTTCGGGCTGCTCGCGCAGGTAGGCCGCCACCGGCGCGTCCTGGCCGGTCAGCGGCCGCAGCTCGCGCAGGTAAAACGGGTTGGGCAGCACGCGCACGTCGAACACCAGGTCCGCGTCCAGCGGCACGCCGTGCTTGAAGGCAAAGGACTGGAACACCAGGGTGAGCCGGCTGCTGGTCGCACCCACCAGGTCGCGCACCCACAGTCGCAGCTGGGCCGGGCGCAGTTCGCTGGTGTCCAGCACGGTGGACTGCTCGCGCAGGTCGGCCAGCAGGTTGCGCTCCAGCTCGATCGCGTCCACCAGCGCACGGTGAGGGTCGTCGCCGCCTTCCAGCGGCTTGCTCAGCGGGTGCGGCCGGCGGGTCTCGGAAAAGCGCTTCACCAGCGCGGTGGTGTGCGAGTTCAGGAACACGCTGCGCACCCGCACGCCTTCGGCCTTCAGTGCCGACAGTGTGGGCAGCAGCACCGGCAGCGAATTGGCCGAACGCACGTCGACCGCAATCGCCATGCGCCGCACGCCGTGGCCACGCTCGACGCGGATGAAGTCGCGCAGCAGCTCGGGCGGCAGGTTGTCCACGCAGAAGTAGCCGGCATCTTCCAGCGCATGCAGCGCGACCGACTTCCCCGAGCCTGAAATGCCAGTGACCAGCACCACCTCGCGCTCTTCCAATGCCGGTGGCATGACCGGCACCGGCACCACATCGTCCTCGGACGGGTCGGGCAAATCGTTCATGGCCATCTCAGCGGAAGCGCGCCGCGCGCGGTGCCGCCTCGGCCACCGCCTGGTTGATCAGCTCCTGCGCATGCGCCAGGCTGGTGCCAGACTGCTTGTCGCCACCCAGCATGCGCGCGACCTCGGCCACTCGTGCCTCGCCGCTCACGGGCGTGACCTGGCTGTGCGTCCTGCCCTGGCGCGTGGCCTTGGCGACGACGAAGTGCTGGTCCGCGCATGCCGCCACCTGCGGCAGGTGGGTCACGGCCAGCACCTGCACGCTCTGGCCCAGCTGCTTCATCAGCCGGCCGACGGCGTCGGCCACCGTGCCGCCCACGCCGGAGTCGATCTCGTCGAAGATCAGCGTGCTGGGGTTGAGGTCTGTCGCCGCAGTCTTGGGCGCGCTGCCGCGGCGCTGCGCTGTGGTCACGGCAATCGCCAGCGCCAGCCGCGAAAGCTCGCCGCCCGAGGCGACCTTGGCCAGCGGCCGAGGCGCGCTCCCGGCATGCCCGGCAACCAGGAATTCCACCGTCTCCAGCCCGAAGGCCTGCGGCGTGTCCTGCGGCAGCAGCGCCACCTCGAACTTGCCGC
>NZ_VIDT01000868.1 GCF_006519715.1 Ideonella azotifigens | reverse complement strand
TCTCGGCGCGCACCGGATTGCCGGTCACCAGCGAGCGCTTGACCTTGTCGGCCGCCGGGCCGTCGAAGCCGAAGGCCACCTTGTCGGCCACCGGCAGCAGGGCCTTGTTGCTCATCAGCAGCGCGGCATCGGCATTCACCAGCACCAGCGGCTTGCCCAGCGCCGCCGCCATCAGCCCGCCGGGGAAACAGACATAGCCGCCCATGCCCAGCACCGCGTCGGCATGCCGGCGGCGCAGGATGCGCGCGCTGTCCCAGAAGGCCTTCAGCAGGCGCAGGCCGCCGGTCATCGTGTGCAGCAGGCCTTTGCCGCGCAGGCCGGAAAACGACAGCCGGTCCATCGGAATGCCGGTGGCCGGCACCAACCTGTTTTCCATGCCGCCCTCGGTGCCCAGCCAACTGACCGACCAGCCGCGGGTCATCATCTCGCGCGCCACGGCCAAGCCGGGAATCACATGCCCGCCGGTCCCCGCGGCCATGATGACCAGGTGACGCGTAGAAGCCATCGAGGTGGTCCCGGTCATGTGCGGCCTCCTCGCATGAGCTGCCTGTTTTCCAGGTCGGCTCGCAGCACGATGGCCAGCGCCACCAGGTTCAGCAGCACGCCCGAGCCGCCATAGCTCAGCAGCGGCAGCGTCAGCCCCTTGGTCGGCAGCACGCCCAGGTTCACACCCATGTTGATGAAGGCCTGGCCACCGAACCAGATGCCGATGCCCTGGGTCATCAGCCCGGCGAAGACGCGGTCCAGCGCAATGGCCTGGCGGCCGATCACGAAGATGCGGCGGGTCAGCCAGAAGAAGGCCAGGATCACCGCCAGCACGGCGATGAAGCCCAGCTCCTCGCCGATCACCGCGAGCAGGAAGTCGGTATGCGCCTCGGGCAGGTAGTGCAGCTTCTCGATCGACGCGCCCAGGCCCTGGCCGAATACGCCGCCGCGGCCAAAGGCGATCAAGGAGTGCGTCAGCTGGTAGGCCTTGCCCTGGGCATAGTCCGGGTTCCAAGGGTCCAGATAGGCAAAGATGCGCTGGCGGCGGAACTCGCTGAAGACGATCATCAGCACAAACGCACCGACCAGCACCGCCACACTGAGGAAGAACATGCGGCCATTCACGCCGCCCAGGAACAGGATGCCCAGCGCGACCGCGGCGATGACCATGAAGGCGCCCATGTCCGGCTCGGCCAGCAGCAGCACGCCCACGACGCCCAGCGAGACCGCCATCGGCCAGACCGCCTTGACGAAGTTCTCCTTCACGTCCATCTTGCGCACCATGTAGCTCGCGGCGTACATGGCCATTGCCAGCTTGGCCAGTTCGCTGGGCTGGAAGTTCATCACGCCCAGCGGAATCCAGCGCCGCGCGCCGTTCACGCCCTTGCCGATGAAAGGCACCAGCACGACGATCAGCATTGCCAGCGTGGCGGCGAACAGCCACGGCGCCCACTTTTCCCAGACGGCGATCGGGATCTGCAGCGTGACCAGCGCGGCCACGAACGACACGCCGATGAACATTGCCTGCCGGCTCAGGAAGAAGGTCGGCACGTAGCGCGAGAAGCGCGGGTTGTCCGGCATTGCGACCGAGGCCGAATAAACCATCACCAGGCCCAGCGCCAAGAGCAGCGCGGTGACCCAGATCAGCCCGGTGTCGTAGCCCGAGAGTTGCACCGGCTTGGCCGACACGCCGCCGATCCAGTCGCGGATGGGCAAACGCTCGCCACCGGCGCGGCCCAGCAGTGCTCCGGCGCGTTCACGCAGGCCGGCGAAGGGTTGACGGAGTGCGTCAGCGAAGCTCACGTCAGGATCTCCCCGCGCTCGGCCGCCAGGTCCTGCACTGCCGAGATGAAGACCTCGGCGCGGTGGGCGTAGTTGCGGAACATGTCCAGGCTGGCGCAGGCCGGGCTGAGCAGCACGGCATCACCGGCCTGGGCCTGCTCGAAGCACCAGCGCGTGGCGGCTTCCAGCGTGGCGTGGC
>NZ_VIDT01000867.1 GCF_006519715.1 Ideonella azotifigens | reverse complement strand
TTTCCAGCCAGCGCCGGATGTCGGCGATTTCGCGCTCGCGGCCGATGAAGCTCGTCAACGCGTGCGGCAGGTTGTGCGGCGTGGCCGGCGCGGACAGTGCCTCGACCGGCGCCGCGGCCAGCGTGAACCGGTAGCCCTGCCCGCTGACGGTGGCGATGGCCGGCACCCCCAGCACCCTGCGCAGCGCCGAAACATGCGCCTGCAGCGCGTTCTCTTCGACCACCACCTGGCCCCAGACCCGCCGCAGCAGTTCGGTCTTGGTCACCAGGTGCCCGGCGCGTTCCACCAGCACGGTCAGCACGTCGAACGCCAGCGGGCGCAGCGCCACGGCGGCCCCGGCGCTCAGCAGCCGCCGCTCGTCGAGCTGAAGCTCGAAGCGGCCAAAGCGATAACGAACCGGTGCAGCCGAAGCAGGCATCGTTGCAAGCTCCTGGGGAAGGTGGGTGCACCGAGTCTAAATCTCTGAAACCCGGCGCATCAGGAAAGCTTCAGGATAGCTTCAGCTCCGGTCCGCCACGCGGCAAAACAATCCCGACGTCCTCCCAGCTCGGAGCAGCGACGTCATGCCTCAGGTCCAAACCCGTTTCCGTGAGATCGAGTCGATGGCGCCGTTCCGGCGCTCGCCCGATGTGCACCGGCCGCACGAGGCCGCCGTCACCGGCAAGGTGCCCGAATGGCTGCAGGGCGACCTGCTGCGCACCTGCCCGGCCGTGTTTGCGCAAGGTGACTGGCAGGCCCGCCACTGGTTCGACGGGCTGGGCCAGGTCTACGCTTTCCGCATCGGCAGCGGCGCCGTGAGCTTCCAGTCGCGCCTGCTGGACAGCGAGGCCGCGCGCGAGGTGGCGGCCGGACGGGCGCAGCGCTCCTCGTTTGGCACACCCACCGGCCGCACGCCCTGGCAGCGCCTGCTGCAGCCTGTGCAGCGCAGCACCGACAACACCAATGTCAACATCGTGCAGATGGGCGACGAGCTGGTCGCGATGACCGAAGGCGCGCAGCAGCTGCGCATCGACGCGGCCACCCTGCGCTCGCTGGGCGTGCGGCCCTACGGGCAGGACGGCTTGGACGGCAACCTGATGAGCGCACACCCGCACCGCGACTTCGCGCGGCGCCAGGTCGTGAACCTGGCGACCAACTTCGGCAGCAGCGGTGGGGTCGTCTCGCTCTACGAACATGGCGACGGCGAGCACACGCGCCGGGTCGTCGGGTCCTGGCGGACCGAGCGCGTGCCCTACCTGCATTCCTTCGGCCTCACGCCCTCGCGCGCGGTGCTGCTGGCCCACCCCTTCTCGGTCAAGCCGCTGGCCATGCTGTGGTCCAACCGCGGCTACATCGACCACTTCGAGTGGCGCCCGCAGGACGGCACGCGGCTGGTGGTGATGGACCGCGCGACCGGTGCCACGACCGAATACGAAACCGACGCGATGTTCGTCTTCCACACCGTCAACGCCTTCGAGCGTGGCAGCGAGACGGTGCTGGACGTGCTGGCCTATCCGGACGCCGCGATCATGGAAGACCTGCGCGTAGCCCGCATGGTCGAGCGGCTGCCGGACCTGCGGCCCTCGCTGGTGCGCATCACGATGCGGCCGGGCCAGCCACGCGCCGAGCTGCAGACGCTGAGCGAAGCCGGCTTCGAGTTCCCCTGCATCCACTACCACCGGCACAGCGGCAGCGACTACCGCTTCGCCTGGGGCGCGGCCGATGGCCCCGCGACAAATGACGGCAGCGGCGGCTATGCCTCGTCCATCGTCAAGGTGGACCTGCACAGCGGCATGGGCCGCAGCTTCAGCGATGGCGAACGCATCTACGGCGAGCCGGTGTTCGTCGCCCGGCCCGGCGGCACCGACGAGGACGACGGCGTGCTGCTCTCGGTGGGCTGCAGCCAGCAGCAGCGCAGCTCGGCGCTGGCCATCCTGGACGCCCGCACGATGGCGCTGCTGGCCTCGGTGGAGGTGCCTGCGGCCATCCCGC
>NZ_VIDT01000866.1 GCF_006519715.1 Ideonella azotifigens | reverse complement strand
TAGTCCAGTACACGCTGGCCCAGCCGAGCCTGCGCCAGTTCCACCATCAGCGCGAAGACCGGCGGCTGCGAGCGGCTCAGGTAGTAGCTGCGGGTGCCGTTGGGCACGTGGCCGTAGGTGTCGATCAGGTAGGCGAAGTTGTCCACCATGTCGCCCAGCAGCGCGGCCTCGGCCGGGCTGTCCAGCCCCAGCATCGTGAAATACGAGTCCCAGTAGTACAGCTCCCGGAAGCGGCCGCCGGGCACGAGGTAGGGCCGTGGCAGTTGCAGCAGCGAGGAGCGCGAAGCGTGGCCGGACGGATGGCGCGTCAGCACCGGCCACAAGGCTTCGATGTGGGCCGCCATGGCCCGGCCGGGCTGCGATTGGTACTCATGCGCAGGCGGCTCGACGCAGTCGAAATGTTCGGCCACAAAAGCCTTCAGGTCGAAGCCGGCACGCAGGTGCTGCGCGCGATAGGCGGCCATGATGGCCTGCGGCTCCATCAGAGGCACGCAGTCGACGAAGGTCTTGCTGTCGGCAAACACCGCGCTGCTCTGCACCGCGACGAACAGCTCCTGGTAACGGTCCGCCGGCGACAGCGTGTCCGGGAGCGGTGAGGGGACCGGCGGGCGGGCCACCGCAGGCAGGGCAAGGTCAGGCACGATGGCAGGCGGCATCCAGCGAGCATGCCACGGAAGCCATGGGCCCGCTTGTCAGCCAGCCACCCGTTTGGCCAGCAGCGCGCGGGCCACGCGCGAGCCGTTCGGCTGGCCCAGTCTGGCGCGGATGAAGGCGCCCGCGTCGATCAGCGCGTCCAGGTCGATGCCCGTCGCGATGCCCAGGCCGTGCAGCAGGTAGACCACGTCCTCGGTCGCGACATTGCCGGTCGCGCCCTTGGCATAAGGGCAGCCGCCCAGGCCGGAGACGCTGGCATCGAAAGTCGTGATGCCGAGTTCCAGGCTGGCGTAGACATTGGCCAGCGCCATGCCGTAGGTGTCGTGGAAATGCCCGCTCACCTCCGCCAGCGGGAAGTGCCGCAGCGCGGCTTCCAGCGCCGCCTGCACCTTGCGCGGCGTGCCCACGCCAATCGTGTCGGCCACGCCCACATGCTGCACGCCAATGCCGGCCATCAGCCGCGCGACCAGCTCCACCCGCTCCGGCGCGACATCACCTTCATACGGGCAGCCGACTGCACAGGAGATTGCCCCGCGCACCTTTACGCCTGCAGCACGTGCCGCGGCAACGACCGGCGCAAAGCGTTCGATCGACTCGGCGATGCTGCAGTTGATGTTGCGCTGGCTGAAAGCCTCGCTGGCCGCACCGAAGACGACGATCTCGTCGGGCCGGGTGGGCGCTGCGGCCTCCCATCCCTTGAGGTTGGGCGTGAGCACCGAATAGCGCACGCCGGATCTCCGCTCCAGCGCGGCCATCACCGCCGCGCCGTCCGCCATTTGAGGCACCCATTTCGGGCTGACGAAGCTGGTGGCTTCGATCTCCTTCAGGCCAGCCGCCTGCAGCCTGTGCACCAGCTCGACCTTGGTGGCGGTATCGACCGGCTGCGCTTCGTTCTGCAGGCCGTCGCGCGGGCCGACCTCGACCAGCGTGACATGAGAGGGGAGCTTGGCGGCGCTCATCTCAGGCCTCCGCCAGCGTCAGCAGCTCGGCACCTTCGCCGACCTGGTCGCCCACCGCGAACATCAGCTCGCCGACGACGCCGTCGCGCGGCGCGTTCAGCGTGTGTTCCATCTTCATTGCCTCCATCACCGCCAGCGGCTGGCCGGCGGCCACGCTGTCACCGGCCTTCACCAGGAATGAGATCACCTTGCCCGGCATCGGCGCGCTGAGCCGGCCGCCGTGGCCGCCGGCTTCCTGGCCGGCATGGGCAACGGGGTCGAACTCCTGCAGTTCCAGCGAGGCGTGTTCGCCAAACAGCGCACGCTGCTCACCGCGGGCGTAGACGCTCAGCACATGGCGCTGGCCGTCGACCCGCACTTCG
>NZ_VIDT01000865.1 GCF_006519715.1 Ideonella azotifigens | reverse complement strand
GCCCGCCTTCAGTCCGGCCACGAGCAGGTGCCGCCCGAGGAGCAACTCGTTTCCCTGGGCGCCGCCATCCAGAACCTGCTGCTCGCCGCCGAGGCCCACGGCTTCGCCAGTGGCCTTTCCAGCGGCCGCGGCATGCGCAGCGATGCGATGCGCCGCGCCTTCGAACTGGCCGAGGGTGAGCAGGCGATCTGCTGCATCACGCTTGGCACCGCGCTGCGGCCCCGGCTTCCCAGGCCGCGCCCACCGATGGAGGCCTTTGTTTTCTTCGAGTCTTGAAAATAGCTGCCCCGGCTGGGCCTGATACGGCCGCGGCCACGTCGCGGCCGGGAGGCCGGCGCTGCCTCAGCCGAGGGATCGAAAAAAGCTGCCTTTTGCGGGTATTCCCCAGGGTTTTCGGGTTGTTACCGTTTTCACGAGCACTGCTCGATATGCTGCGGTGCAACAAAAACTTCAGGGAAACGCCATGAGTCGGACCAAGCGTCTTCTGGTAGAAAACGTCGCGTGGGCAAACGAGTTGGCCCAGGTCGATGCCGGTTTTTTCAGCACGCTGGCCCAGGGCCAGAGCCCCGGCGTGTTGTGGATCGGCTGCTCGGACAGTCGCGTGCCGGCCGAGGCCATCACCAATGCCGGCCCGGGTGAGCTTTTCGTGCACCGCAACATTGCCAACCTGGTGCCGACGGACGATGCCAACACGATGAGCGTGCTGGAATATGCCGTCGGCGTGCTGCGGGTGGCGCATGTGATCATTTGCGGCCATTCGGGCTGCGGTGGCGTGCGTGCCGCGCTCGCGGGGGTGCCGGACGGCATGCCGCATCTCACGCGGCGCATCGCCCCGCTCTGTATGCTGGCGCACGGTCATCTCGCCGAACTGGGCACGCTGCCTGAAGCGGCCCGGGCCGACCGCCTGGCCGAGCTGAGCGTGTTGGAGCAGGTGCGCCAGGTGCGCGCCACCGCGCTGGTGCGCCATGCCGAGCCTCGCCCTCGGGTGCATGGCTGGATGTTCGATCTGCACAGCGGCCGTCTGCGCGTGCTGGACGACGAAGACGCTGCCGATGGCGCGAACGGGCCTGCGGCACTGCAAGCCGCCTGAAGCGCCTGCCAGCCGCTTTTCCCCCGCCTTTCCTTTCTTTGCTGCCGCGCTTGCCTTGCGCGCCACCGCGGTGGCGTGAGGGCATTGCATCGCCTCTTCATTCTCATGTGACCGTGAGGTTCTCCCATGTCTTCCTCCCGCCCGACCTTCCAGGACCTCCGGCATGACGTGCCGGCTGGCATCGTGGTGTTCCTGGTGGCTCTGCCCTTGTGTCTTGGCATTGCCAACGCCTCCGGCGTGGACCCGCTTGCCGGCCTGCTGTCGGGCATCATTGGTGGCCTCGTGGTGGCTTTGCTCAGCGGCTCGCCGCTCAGCGTGAGCGGGCCGGCCGCGGGCCTGGTGGTGATCGTCGTCGAAGGCATCGCCAGCGTAGGCGGCTATGGGGCCTTTCTCACGGCGGTGATGCTGGCCGGCATGCTGCAATTCGGCTTCGGCCTGTTGAAGGCGGGGCGTTTCGCGGCCTACGTGCCTTCGTCCGTGGTGAGCGGCATGCTGGCGGCCATCGGCTTGTTGCTGATCATCAAACAGGTGCCTCAAGCAGCGGGTCTCTCCGAGGTGCCGGCAGCCGGTCTGCTGCAGACATCGCTGGGCCATGTGTCGCTTTCCGCTTGTGGCATCGCACTGGGCTCCGCCTTGCTGTTGGCGCTGTGGGACCGCCCGGCGCTGCGCCGCTTCGCATTGGTGCGGGCCGTGCCCGCGCCGCTGGCGGTGGTGGCGCTGGGCATCGTCGTCACGCTGGGCCTGGACCTGTTCTGGCCGCAACTGGCGCCGCCGGTGCAGCACCGGGTCAACCTCCCGGCGCTGGATTCCTGGGGCGCCGTGCAGCAGGTGCTGGTCTGGCCGGACCTGGGGGCGCTGGGCCAGGCGTCGGTGTGGGGTCTCGCGCTCACGCTG
>NZ_VIDT01000864.1 GCF_006519715.1 Ideonella azotifigens | reverse complement strand
CGGAGCGAAACCGGCGTCGCCACCACCCGCCTGCGCCCGCTGCCACCGGAGCACTTCGCCAGCTACTGCGAGGCCGCGATTGCCAACTACGCCGAGCAGAACCTGCGCGCCGGCCGCGTCACCGCCGAACAGGCGCTGCCGCAGGCCCAGGCCGATTTCGCGCTGCTGCTGCCGCAAGGCCTGGCCACGCCGGAGCACTTCTTCCTCGAAATCCTGGCCTCCGAAAACGGCCCGCTGGCCGGCTGGCTGTGGTGGGCCATCGAAGATCGCCACGGCCACCGCAGCGCTTTCGTCTACGACCTGATGATCCTGCCGCCAGCGCGCCGCCGCGGCCATGCCAGGGCCGCCTTGCAGGCGCTGGAGGCCGTGGTGCAGGCCCAGGGGCTGGACCGCATCGGGCTGCACGTCTTCGGCTTCAACCACGGCGCCCAGGCCTTGTATGCGGCGCTGGGCTATCGTGTGACGGGGCTGAACATGGCCAAGCAGCTTTCCGCCTGAGCCGCTGGGCCCGGGGGATGGCGGGGCTGCCGCCTGCGCCGTAGGATGCGCGACGCTGCTCCCACCCGATCCCTTGCCCCTGGAAGTCCCGATGCCGGTCGATCCACTGCTCTACCTCACGCATGGCCTGTTCTGGACCAGCTTCGGGCTGACCCGCTGGTGGGTCTCGCGGCACGCCGCCGTGGCCACCGAAGAAGCCCCCGCCACCACCGGCACCTCCCAGGCCGTGCGCGGCGCCGGCCTGCTGATCGCGTTTCATTCGGTGGCCTTCGGCCTGATGTATTTCGAGATCGGCGCGCGCGTGCTGGGCGGCCGGGTGCCCTCGCTGTTCCCCGGCCAGCGGCTGGCCGGCACGGCGGTGATTGCGCTCGGTGCCTGGCTGGCCTGCTGGGCGCTGCGCTACTTCGCCTCCTGGCGCTTCCAGGCCAAGCTGGACACCGGCCACCGCCTGGCCACCGGCGGCCCGTTCCGCTGGCTGCGCCACCCGATCTACATGGCGCTGAACCTGCTGGCGCTGGGCTCGCTGCTGTGGGTGCCCAGCCCGCTGATGCTGGCCGCCCTGGTGCTGATGTGCCTGGGCAGCGACCTGCGCGCACGCGCCGAAGAGCGCCTGCTGACCCAGGCCTTCGGCAGCACCTACCGCCACTACTGCGACCGCACACCCCGCTTCGTGCCGGGTGTTTATTGACTCCTTCCCGAGGCCCGAATGCCGCTTGCCCTGAACCCCTCCCGCCGCGCCTGGCTGCTCACGCTGAGCCTCGCGGCCATGTCCGGCATTGCCGCCGCAGCAAGCGACGCGGCACCGAAGATCGACGCGCCCAATGTCGTGCCCATCACCCCGCGTCTCATCAGCGCCGGCCAGCCCACGGCCGCCGCGCTGGGCAAGCTGGGTGCGCAAGGCTTCGGCGCGGTGATCTACCTCGCACCGCCCACCTCGTCCGACGCGGTCAAGGGCGAGGCCGAGATCGTGCGCCGCCAGGGCCTGCAGTTCACCAACATCCCGATCGAGTTCAACAAGCCTGGCCCGCAGGACTTCGCGGACTTCGAAAAAGCCATGGCCGCCGCCGGCGACCGCAAGGTGCTGGTGCACTGCCAGGTCAACATGCGCGGCTCGTCCATGGTCTTCCTCCACCGCGTGATCACCGGCAAGGAAGACCCGGAAGTGGCCTATGCCTCGGTCACCAAGGTCTGGGCGCCCAGCGGCGTGTGGCGCGAATTCATCGTCAACACGCTGCGCGCGCACGACGTGGACTTCGAACCCTACTGAAGATCG
Source organism: Ideonella azotifigens (assembly GCF_006519715.1). Taxonomy (GTDB): domain Bacteria; phylum Pseudomonadota; class Gammaproteobacteria; order Burkholderiales; family Burkholderiaceae_C; genus Ideonella; species Ideonella azotifigens. The sequence continues at coordinate 215 of NZ_VIDT01000864.1, read as the reverse complement.
CTCCCCAGACCCGGCGTTCCCCTGCGCCGGCCCTTCCAAACGAAAGCGCACTGCGATGACCCTGGAAGCCTTCCTCCGCACCGCCTGGGATGAACACGCTGACGCAGCACAGGCCGTGGCCGAGCGCCTGCCTGGCGCCCTCGACCTGCTGCAGGTGCCGGCCGATGTGAGCCCGCTGGTGCGGCTGGCCACGCATGTCTACGGCGAGCACCTGG
>NZ_VIDT01000863.1 GCF_006519715.1 Ideonella azotifigens | reverse complement strand
CGTTCACGGGGCGGACGGCCGGCAGGCAGCGGGCAGCTGAAGCGCGGCGGTGGGGAGAAAGGCAATGGCGAGCATGAGGCACGGCGGCGCGCCGTTCGGGCGAAGCCGCCTATTCTCCGGGAACTCGCACACCGGCCTTCTTCACCCCCAGGTCTTGAGCACCCACAGCCAGCCGCTGGCGGTGATGAAGCTGGCCAGTGTGGTGATGAGCAGCACCGCGGCGCAAAAGCCTTCCCAGTGGTAGCGCAGCGCCATCATCGGGTAGATGCTGAGCATGGGCGCGGCGGCCAGCATCAGGCCGGCGTTGCGCAGCTCGGGCGAGACCGCCGGCAGCAGCCAGAAGGCCAGCGCCACGGCCATCGGGTGCATGACCAGCTTGCCCAGCATGACCGCGCCCATGGCGCTGCGCTGGCCCTCCAGCTTCGCGCCGTGCAGCGAGCCGCCGATCACGAACAGCGAGACGGGTGACGCGACCACGGCCATCATCTGCAGCGGCCGCATCAGCAGGTCCGGCAGCGTGAGCCCGGTCAGCGAGAACAGCACGCCCAGCGCCATCGCGACGATCAGCGGCGTGCGCACCAGCTGGCCGAAGACGCGCTGCAGCGTGGCGCGCCAGGGCACTTCGGCGTCGCCCTGCGCGGCCAGCACCAGGGCCAGCGGGATGATGATGAGGTTCTCGACCAGCATGGTCAGCGCCAGCGCCACGCCGGCCACCGGGCCCAGCCACTGCACTGCGATGGGGTAGCCCACGTAGGCGCTGTTGGAAGACGACACGCCCATGCCCAGCAGCGCCGAATGCGGCATGGTGCGACCCTGGCGCAGCCGGGCCCAGGCGGTGGTGCCCAGCAGCATCAGCAGCGAACCGGCGGCATAGGCGCCGAGGTAGTGCACGTCGAAGATCTTCGCGATGGGCTGGCGCGCCAGCGCATGGAACAGCATGCAGGGCAGCGCCACGTTGACCACGAAGCGGCCGATGGTGCGGAAGTCCGGCGCGTCGAACAGGCCGCCGCGGGCAATCGCATAGCCCAAGGCCATCAGCAGGTAGATCGGGGCGGTCAGCAGCAGGATGTTCAGCATCGGCGCGAGCAGGCGGGAAAAGGAAAGCCCCGCGAGCGGGGCTTGATGGACGAGGGCGATTGTCTATCGCAAGGCCTTCAGCTGCATGCTGCCCGGCAAGGGCACCGAGCGTCTGAGCACGCCTTCGGTGAGCCAGTCGGCCGAGCGCCGCGCGCGCGCGGCCACGGTGGGCAGCGGCATCTGCTGGTAGTCGTCGTTGAAGACCTCGAAGCTGTAGTCGCCACGGTAGCCCATCTGGCTGAGCCGGGTGACCATGTCGGCCAGCGCCTCGTTGTGCACGCCTTCGCCGGGGAAGACGCGGAAGTGGCGCGCGGTGCTGATGCGCTCTTCCACCGAGCGGATTTCCTGCCACATGAAGTCCGCCAGCTGGACGAGGAAGATCTTGTCGGGGTCGACCAGGTCCAGTGCGTCCAGCGGGGTCTTCATGGCCAGCAGGTGGAAGGCGTCCAGCCCCAGGCCGAGGTTGGGCGCATCGGCCCGCTCGACGATCTCCCAGGCCTGCGTGAATTCATTGACACTGCGGCCCCAGGACAGCGCCTCGAACGCCACGCGAATGCCCATGGGCACCGCCAGCATGGCCAGCTTGCGCAGGTCGCGCGCCATGTCGGCCACGCTGTCGCTGGCATGGCTGGAGGTGGACGAACAGGCCAGCAGCACCTTGGCGCCCACCGCGTGGCACATCTCCAGCATGGACTTGGCCACGTCCACCTTGTAGGCATGCAGGTGGCCGGACAGGCCTTCGAAATCGCGCAGCACCTGGAAGCCGGTCACGCGCAGGCCGCTGTCGCGCACGGCCTGCACCGCGGCGTCCACGCCTTGCGGATGGCCGACCAGGTCGCGTGCCGACAGCATCACCTGCTCGAAGCCGGCCGCGCGCATGGCCGCCAGCCTGGCCTCCAGCGGGCCGGCCAG
>NZ_VIDT01000862.1 GCF_006519715.1 Ideonella azotifigens | reverse complement strand
TGACAGCCTCGGCAGGCCGCGAGGGGGCGGCGGATTCGCCCAGCGGCGCCGCAGTGAAGCGGTAGCCACGGCCCGGGATGGTGGCCACCACGTCCGGCCCCAGCAGCTTGCGCACGGCATTGACCTGCACCGCAATGTTGTTCTCTTCGACCACCAGCCCGGGCCACACCAGTTCCAGCAGCTCGTGCTTGCTGACCACGCGTTCGCGCCGCTCGGCCAGCGCCAGCAGCAGGTCGAAGGCGCGTGCGCCCAGCTCGGCCGGCTGGCCATCCTTCAGCAACAGGCGCTCTGCGGGCCGGATCTCGAAACGGGTGAAGCTCAGCGGTGCGGTGGGGGAAGCGGGCAGGGCGGACATGGGCGGGAAGGTGGGCGTGGCGCTCATCCGAAGGGTCGGTGCACCCCGCGCTGGCGGCTCGCCGAATTGTGCCGGCTGGCCGGCAGCCGCGCCTCTGCAATCGCGATGACAAATGCAGGCCGGCGGCCGGTTTTACACGCTGGCGAAGCGGCGGCTTGACCCTGCGTCCCAGTTCCTCATGAGAAAACGCCGGGCCGCCCCAAGTTTTCTCATCCCCCTCGGGGGCGGGCTGGCCGCAGCCCGCCCCCAACCTAGCCCACGGAGGCTCACTCGAAACCCGCCGGCCGTTGCGCGGCCACCCCCGCCGCCTGCTCCAGCGCCATGCCCACCTCGGCCAGCCGGCCTTCCTCGAACAGCCGGCCGATCAGCGTAACGCCGTGCGGCACGCGGCGCGGCGGGTTGAACTTCGGCAAGGGCTTCGCCGGGTCCGGCGCCCAGTCGCTGCGGGCTTCGCTGACTTCGGTGAAGCCGGTGCGCAGCGTCAGCGACGGATGGCCGGTGTGGTTGGAGATCGTCAGCATCTCCTCGCGCAGCGAAGGCACCAGCAGCAGGTCCACCTCGGCGAACAGCCGCGCCATTTCCTGCGCCACCATGCGGCGCAGCCGGTCGGCCTGCACGAAGTCCACCGCGGAGAGGAAGCGCGACTGGCGGAAGATGTTGGGCCAGGCGTCCGGCAGCTGCACCTTGAGCTGGTCAATGCGGTGGCTCAGCACCAGTTCCTCGAAGGCCGCGGCGCCTTCGGCAAACAGGATGGTGTTCAGCGCCGCATACGGCCAGTCCGGCAGCGTGACCGGCACGGCCTGCAGGCCCAGCGACTGCAGCGTGGCGAGCGCCTTGCGGTCCACGTCGATGGCCGGCGGCTCGTCCATCCACTTGGCGATGTAGCCGACCTTCAGGCCCTTGACCGAGGCAGTGGCCGAGAAGTCCAGCTTCACCGGCACGCTGGCCACGTCGCCCGGGTCCGGCGCGGAAATGGCCTGCAGCACCAGCATCGCGTCTTCCACCGTGCGCGTCATCGGGCCCAGCTTGTCCAGCGACCAGCACAGCGTCATCGCGCCGCTGCGCGGCACGTGGCCATAGGTCGGCCGCAGCCCGGTCACGCCGCAGCGCATGCTGGGGCTGACGATGCTGCCGCCCGTCTCGCTGCCGATGGCAAAGGCCACCAGGCCGGCGGCCATCGCCGCGCCCGGGCCGGCGCTGGAGCCGGAAGCGCCTTCCTCCAGCAGCCACGGGTTCATGGTCTGGCCGCCGAACCAGATGTCATTGAGCGCCAGCGCGCCCAGGCTGAGCTTGGCCAGCAGCACAGCGCCGGCGGCGTAGAGGTGGCGCACCACGGCGGAGTCCTGCGCCGGCACGCGGTCCTTGTACGGCTCTGCGCCCCAGGTGGTGGCAATGCCGGCGGTGTCCAGCAGGTCCTTCACGCCAAACGGGATGCCGTGCAGCGGGCCACGGTAGTGGCCGGCCGCGATCTCGCGGTCAGCCGCCTTGGCCTGCGCCAGCGCGTGCTCGGCGGTCAAGGTGATGACGGCGCGCAGCTTCGGGTCCAGCCGCTGGATGCGCGCGAGGTAGATGCGCGTCAGCCGCTCCGAGCTGAGCTGCTTGTGCTCGATCCAGCGCGAGAGCTGGCTGACCGGCG
>NZ_VIDT01000861.1 GCF_006519715.1 Ideonella azotifigens | reverse complement strand
CGCCTTCCCGCCCCCCACGCGCAAGACGCCGCTGGCGATGGTGTGAGGCCCAGGGCCGAGCGAGTCAGCTCTGCGGCGCGCTCGGTGGGGCAAAGCCGGGCTTCACGAATCGCACCGGGTCCAGCGCGATCTCGGCCGGCAGGCCCTGCGTTTCGCCGGTGCGCAGGAAGGCCTGGACCTTCGCCGCCATCTCCGGCCGGCTGCGCAGCAGCGCGAAGGGGCCGTTGTGCTGCGCGCGGTGCACGATCACCGTGCGGCTGTTGGGGAAGTAAGGCCCCATGGCCAGGGTGTTCTCCATCGGCGTGGAAAGGTCCCAGTCGCCCTGCACGAAGAGCACGGGCGTGGTGTCCAGCACTGGGTGGCGGAAGGCGTCGCCCGCGTCCGGCGTGGCCCACTCGCCCTGGGTGGCCAGGTAGGCCGCGAAATTCCAGGCGCCGATGATGGGCAGGGCCGGGTCGCTCCACAGCAGGCGCTTGCGCTCGGCGCTCATGTCCAGCCCGATGTTGACCAGGGGGTTGATGAGCGCACGCTCGCCGGCCCGGCGCCAATCCAGCGCCTCGCGCGCCCAGCCTTCATGCCGACCGTGGTAGGCCGAAATCACGAATTCAGGAAAGCGGCTGGCATCGCCTGCGCGCTCCACCAGTGCCTGCTGGTAGTCGCCTCGGCCCAGCGTAATGTCTTGCGCCCCACCGTCTTCGCTGCGCAGGTTCACCACCACCGTCTGCCCGGGCGCAAAGCGTTGGGCCAGCGTGGCCTGGATCGCGGCGATCAGGCCACCTGGCGGCAGGTAAGGCTTCAGCGCCGGGTCTTCGTCGGCCTCCAGTGCGATGCGCTGCATCGCGGCGAACACATGCGAAGGCAGGTCGTAGCCGTGGTCCAGCGGCTCGGCGGCAGAGATCACGGCCCGCGCCGCCAGGCCCGGGTGCCGCTTCATCACCGCAAAAGCCCACTGCGATCCGAAACTGGCCGCCACCAGGCTGATCTGCCGGTAACCCAGCGCCTGGCGCAGGTCGTTCACGTCGTCTGCCATCTGCGTGATGCTGTAGCCCGAGAGATCCGCCTGCGGATAGGCCGCCTGCGCGCCGCGGGCGAGCGCACGCGTGGCCTCGATGTCCCGCTCGATGGTGGCAGGTTGGTCCAGCGGCTCTGGCGGCGTGGTCAGGTTCATCAGGTCGCCCCGCAGCGTGTAGCCGCGCTGCTCGATCACGACCAGATCGGCCACCTCCGCATAGGCCTGCCAGGCCTTCACTCGCCGTTTGGCCGCATCGTCCTGGTCGAGCACGATGTCCAGCATCGTCACGCCGGGCCCGCCTGCGAGCAGGAAGATGGGCGGGGCCTGCGTGGGCCGCGAGGCCTTCACCCGCGCGAAGCCGATCGAGATCAGCCGCGAGCCGGGCTTGTCGCGGTTCTCCGGCACGTGCAGCGTGCCGATTTCGTAAGGCATGGCCGAGCCATCGTTGGCCGTTGCCACACCGGGGCTGAGCAGGATTTCGCCCGCGTGGCGTTCAGGCGCAGCCGCAGCCGCCAGGCACAGCGGCGGCATGGTCAGGCCAACAAGCAAGGCGAGCAGCCGCCAAGGCGCAAGCTGAGGCATGGACGAACCCATCGAATTGAAGCGCCACGGCCCATGGCTGCAAGGCCAGTCGGAAACGGGCTCGATGAAGGCAGTCTAGCCTGCACGGCGACCGACCCGGCATGCACCGTGTGCGCATTGCCCCGCCGAACCCGACGCCGCTGGCGATGGTGCGAGTGGTCATCCGCTCAGGCCTGCGTCTTCACATAGGCGGCCGGTGCCTGGCCGACCATGCGCTTGAAGTCGCGCACGAAGTGGGCCTGGTCGAAGTAGCCCAGGCGCAGCGCCAGCTCGGCGTCCGGCCTGGCCTGGCCGCCTTGCAGCAGCGCCAGCGCCTCGTGCAACCGGTAGCGGGCAATCACCCACTTGGGGCCGATGCCGACGTGGAGGCCGAACAGGCGCTGCAACTGGCGCACGCCGATG
>NZ_VIDT01000860.1 GCF_006519715.1 Ideonella azotifigens | reverse complement strand
GCCGAGATCGCCACACTCACTGGCAGCGTGGACAAGAGCCAGCCCACCTCGCCGCTGCTGGACCGGCTGATCCGCCAGCTGCCGGTGGAGGGCTACGACCGGCCCATCCAGATCGACGACAGCATCGCCACGCCGCTGGGCCGCTACGAACTGCAGCTCAGCGGCGACCTGCGTGGCGTGAACCGCGCGCTCAGCCTGGTGGCGGCGCGCGTGGCGGGTTATGTCGGCGCGATGCTGGCCGCCATCGTGCTGACCTGGGCCGCCATCGAACTGGCGATGATGCGGCGCATCACCTTGCTGACCAAGCGCGCTGCCGCGGTCTCGCAAGGGCTGCGGGAAGGCGACCTGGTGCTGGACGTGTCCGGCCTGCGCGGCAGCGACGAGTTGGGCCTGCTGGCCGGCACGCTGGCCGAGCTGATGCAGCGGGTCAACGATGCCGTGCGGCGCGAGCACATCCGCGCGCAGCAGGAGAAGGACCAGTGGCATGCGGTGGGCCACGAGATCATGTCGCCGCTGCAGTCGCTGATGGTGCTGCACCCGAAGGCGGACGACGCCAGCCACCGCTACATCCAGCGCATGCAGCAGGCCGTGCGCGTGCTGTACGGCCAGGCCAGCCCCAGCGAAGCCTTCGAGGCCACCACGCTGGGGCTGGACGCGCTGGACCTGGACGCCTTCCTCGCCGAGGTGGCGGCCAATGCGCCGCACGCGGGTGTCGAGCACGTCGTCTACACGCCGCTGGGCCAGCCCGTGCCGGTGCAGGCAGATGCCTACGCGCTGGAAGACGCGGTGACCCACATCCTCAGCAATGCGCAGCGCTATCGCCCGCCCGGTACGCCCATCAGCTTGACGCTGGCGCTGGAAGGCGACGCTGCGGAGCTGCGCATCCACAACGACGGCCCGCCGATTGCGACTGAACAACTCGAACGCATCTTCGAATACGGCGTGTCCAGCCAGCACGAAGGTTCGGGCGACAGGCCGGACCAGCGCGGCCAGGGGCTGTTCGTTGTGCGCACCTACCTGGCCAAGATGGGTGGCACGGTGAGGGCGCAAAACGACATTGGCGCACCCGGCGAGGCGGGCGGCGTCAGCTTCGTGCTGCGGCTGGCCAGGGCCAAGCTGCATTGAGCAAGCGCGGCCCGGCCTTCACACGGCGCTGACGCTGTCTGCCTGCGATTGCGCTGCCGCGTCCAGCACCGGTGGAGCGGTGACGATGGAGCGCAGCGCCGGTGCTACCGGGCCCAGCCGTGCCGGGTCGGGGCGCGGGCGGTTCAGCAGCGGGTTGCCGGCGCAGGCGCTTTCCAGTGCCTGGGCGGCGGCCAGCGTGAAGCGGTCGCCACGGAACGGGCCCACCAGTTGCAAGCCGAAGGGCATGCCTTGCGCGTCGCTGCCGCAGGGCAGGCTCAGGGCGGGATGGGTGGTCAGCGTGGTCACATAGGTCAGCGCCAGCCAGCGGTAGTAGTTGGCCTGCGGGCGGCCCTGCACCGTGGCGGCATGCGGCTGGGTCCAGGGGAAGGGCGAGACGGGCGTGACGGGAGAGAGCACCAGGTCCACCTCTTCATAGATCTGCTGGAAGCGCTTGAGCAGCCGGGTCTGTTCGCTTTGGGCCCAGGCCACGTCCAGCAGGCTCATGCGGGCGCCCATCTCGTAGTTGCTGCGCGGGTTGGGGCCGAGGTTGGCGGGGTCGCGTTCATAGGCTTCGCGCATGCCGGCCACGAAGGCCTCGGCGCGCAGCACGTCAAAGCAGCGGTGGGCATCGCCCATGGCATGTTTGCCGCCGAAATCCAATTCGGTGCAGGACTTGAACAGCGGCGCCAGGGCCGCGACCTTGGCGCGGAAGGTGGCGCGGATGTCTTCGTCCACATCGCACAGGCCGAAGTCTTCGGTGAAGCCCACCCGGAGCCGGCCCAGGTCCACGTCCGGCAGGCGCAGGAACTCGGCCGCGTCGACCTCGTGGCTCAGCGGGTCCACCGCGGCCATGCCGGCGCTGGCGGCCAGTTG